>NZ_QUEC01000014.1:0-78368 GCF_003478095.1 Clostridium sp. AF34-10BH | reverse complement strand
GAACATGAAGGGTATGTGAAAGCGTCCAGGTCATTCAATCGGATATGGAAAGAAAGAGACAGTGCACAGCCGAGACTTTTGGAAGCGATACTGTATAAAGACAACTTTAACAGAGCGTATAAGAGAGTTAAGGCAAACAAGGGAGCACCGGGAATTGATGGCATGACCATTGAGGAGGCTCTTCCATATCTAAAGGAACATCAACAAGAGATAACCGACCGCATTTATCGTGGAAAGTATACTCCATCTCCAGTAAGACGAGCCACGATTCCCAAACCAGATGGTGGTGTGCGAAAGCTTGGCATACCAACAGTGGTAGACCGTACACTTCAACAGGCAATAACCCAACAGTTAGTGCCAATCTATGAACCGCTGTTTGCAGATGGTAGCTATGGCTATCGTCCGAACAGAAGTGCAAAAGATGCAATACTTAAGGTTAAGGAGTATGCAGAACAAGGCTATACATTTGCTGTAGTCCTTGACTTGTCAAAGTACTTCGATACTCTTAATCACGAAATTCTCATCAATCTTCTCCGGAAGAATGTAAAAGATGAACGTGTAGTACAGTTGATAAAGCGCTATTTGAAGAGCGGTGTAATGGAAAACGGAGTGGTCATTGACACAGAGGAAGGCTCACCACAAGGTGGAAACCTATCACCATTGCTGGCAAATGTCTACCTCAATGAGTTCGACCAGGAATTCCTGAAAAGAGGTGTTCCATGCATAAGATATGCAGATGACATCGTGCTTCTTGCAAAGAGCAGGCGGGCATCAGAGAGACTCTTGGAAAGCAGTACAAAATATCTTGAGGAGAGGCTGAAACTTACAGTCAACCGAGAAAAGAGCCGTACTGTCAGCGTGTTTGCAATCCGAAATTTTAAATTCCTTGGCTTTGCATTGGGAAGGAACGGAAAAGGCATTTATGTCAGAGTTCATCTGAAGTCATGGAAGAAGTTCAAGTCTAGACTGAAAGAGTTATCTTCCCGTAAACGATGGCAGTCAATCAAGCTAAGCCTTGAGAAAATCAAGGTGTATGCGAGGGGATGGCTTAACTACTACGGAATTGCAAGTATGAAGAACAACATAGATGACATCAATGGATGGCTCTATCACAGAATACGTATGTGTATATGGAAACAGTGGAAGAAACCGAGAACGAAATATAAGAATCTAGTCAAGCTGGGAATTCCAGAACACTATGCGGCAACAATAGCAAACAGTCGCAGAAAGTATTGGTATATCAGTAATAACAAAGCTGTGATTTGGGCGCTGAATAAAGAAAGACTGATAAACAGTGGCTTTTACGATTTAGCCACAGCCTATCAGTCTGTGCACGTCAACTATTGAAACCGCCGTGTACCGAACGGTACGCACGGTGGTGTGAGAGGACGGCGGTTAGTCACCGCCTCCTACTCGATTCTGAATCAGGAATTAATCCTCTGCGATAGCACCAACAGGGCACTGACCTGCGCAGGAACCGCAGCTGATGCACTTATCTGCATCGATTTCAAACTTTCCGTCGCCCATGCTGATAGCGCCAACGGGGCACTGTGCCTCACAAGCTCCACATGCTACACAAGCATCACCAATAACAAATGCCATAATCTTTTCCTCCTATTTTGCGTGTATCAAATCTCTTGTTTGATACAAATTTATCAATATAACCACTTGTATTGTAATATAAATGGGCTTTGAATACAAGCCTTATTTAGTATTTTTTATCAATAGTTACAGTTGCTTATTTATATTTATTGAACTCCAGAATCTTCTTCGCGTTCTGGATCCTCTCTTCGGTGGGCGGTTCTACACCCTCAAGCTTGTAAGGAATCCCCAGTTCCTTCCACTTGTACTCACCCAGAGTATGGTAGGGAAGAACTTCTACTTTCATGACGGTATCCAGAGTATCAATAAATTCTCTTGTCTTTTTCAGATATTCGTCATTGTCAGTAATTCCGGGCACCAGTACATGACGGATCCACATGGGAATACCCTGCTCGGAAAGGTATCTTGCGCAGTCTAGAATATTCTTGTTGGTATGGCCGGTTAGCTTCTTGTGTTCTTCGTCATCAATATGTTTGATGTCCAACATGACGAGATCAGTATATTTCAGTAATTCATTGAATTTGGAGAAGAAAGGCTCTTCTCTGGTAAAAGGCTGTCCGGAAGTATCAAGATTGGTATTGATGCCTCTCTCGTGGGCCTTGCGGAAAAGATCGATCAGAAAATCGATCTGTAATAAGGCTTCGCCGCCGCTGACAGTGATGCCGCCTTCTTTGCCCCAGTAGCTGCGGAAACGCTCTGCTTTATCCAGAAGCTCGTCTGCTGTCATCAGATTGTCAGTGTCGGGATTCCAGGTATCTACGTTGTGACAATATTGACAACGCATATTGCAGCCCTTGAGGAAAATAAGATAGCGGATTCCGGGTCCGTCTACTGCGCCGAAGGATTCTAATGAGTGAATTCTGCCTTTGATCATTGTAATAATCTCCATTCTCTGCCGTGCAGGCAGCTGAGGGGTGGTGGTTCTCTGAATAGTTTTACCAAAAAGGAGCCGGACAATACTGCCCGGCCCCTTATACATTCTATTATCTTACAAACCTGTAAAGACTGGATTACAGACTCTTATGGCAGGTTCTTGCGATAACGTCATCCTGCTGCTCCTTGGTCAGGCTGATGAACTTAACAGCATAACCGGATACACGGATGGTGAAGTTAGCGTACTCAGGCTTCTCAGGATGAGCCTGTGCATCTAACAGCTTCTCGGTACCGAATACGTTAACGTTGAGGTGATGAGCACCACGATCGAAGTAACCATCCATTACACGTACCAGAGTTTCTTTCTGCTCGTCAAGGTTGTGACCAAGAGCGGAAGGAGCCATGGTCTGGGTATTGGAGATACCATCCAGAGCATACTCATAAGGCAGCTTAGCTACAGAGTTCAGAGAAGCCAGCAGACCACTCTTCTCAGCACCGTAGGAAGGTGATGCACCGGGAGCGAACGGTGTGTAAGCTGCTCTACCATCGGGCAGAGCACCGGTAGCCTTACCATATACAACGTTAGAGGTAATGGTCAGTACGGAAGTGGTAGGCTCAGAATTTCTGTAGGTGTGGTTCTTCTTGATCTTCTCCATGAAGGTCTTCAGCAGCCATACAGCGAATTCATCAGCTCTGGGATCATCGTTACCGTACTTAGGGAAGTCGCCTTCGATCTTGAAGTCTACAGCACAACCCTGGTCATCACGGATAACCTTAACCTTAGCATACTTGATAGCGGACAGGGAGTCAGCTACGTGAGACAGACCTGCAATACCGGTTGCGAAGGTTCTTCTTACATCGGTATCGATCAAAGCCATCTCAGCTGCTTCGTAGTAGTATTTATCATGCATGTAGTGGATCAGGTTCAGGATGTTAACATACAGAGATGCACACCAGTCAAGCATGATGTCGTATTTATGCATAACTTCATCGAAATCAAGGTACTCGGAAGTGATAGGAGCGATTTCAGGACCACACTGCATATGTTTGCCGTCCTTGTCCAGATGCTTCTCATCCTTACCACCGTTGATAGCGTACAGTAAGCACTTAGCCAGGTTAGCACGAGCACCGAAGAACTGGATCTCCTTACCGGTCTGAGTAGCGGATACGCAGCAGCAGATGCTGTAGTCATCACCCCAGATAGGCTTCATAACGTCATCGTTCTCGTACTGGATGGAAGAAGTATTCACAGAAATCTTAGCTGCGTACTTCTTAAAGTTATCAGGCAGAGCGCTGGAGTACAGAACGGTCAGGTTCGGCTCGGGGCTGGGTCCCATGTTCTCCAGAGTATGCAGGAAACGATAGTCGTTCTTGGTAACCATATGACGGCCGTCCATGCCGATACCACCAACTTCCAGAGTAGCCCATACGGGGTCACCGGAGAACAGCTGGTTGTAAGAAGGAATACGAGCGAACTTAACCATACGGAACTTCATGGTCATATGGTCGATCAGCTCCTGAGCTTCTTTCTCGGTCAGGGTGCCTTCCTTTAAGTCTCTCTCAATATAGATGTCCAGGAAAGTAGAGATACGTCCAACGGACATAGCTGCACCGTTCTGGGTCTTGATAGCTGCCAGGTAACCGAAGTATAACCACTGGATAGCTTCCTTAGCGGTGGTAGCGGGACCGGAAATATCGTAACCGTAGATCTTAGCCATTTCCTTCATTCCCTGCAGAGCCTTGATCTGATCAGCGATCTCTTCTCTCAGACGAATGATTTCCTCGGTCATAACGCCGGTACCGCAGTTCTTCTTATCCTTCTTCTTCTGCTCGATCAGGAAATCGATACCGTACAGAGCAACTCTTCTGTAGTCACCTACGATACGTCCACGACCATAGGTATCGGGAAGACCGGTAACGATATGGGTATGACGAGCAACCTTCATCTCATCGGTATAAGCATCAAATACTGCCTGGTTGTGAGTCTTGTGGTACTCGTTGAAGATTTTGTCATATTTAGCGTTTACTTCGTAGCCATAGGTGCTTGCAGCCTGCTGAGCCATCTTGATACCACCATAAGGCATGAATGCTCTCTTTAAAGGCTTGTCTGTCTGCAGACCAACGATCTGCTCCAGATCCTTCATAGATTCATCAATATAGCCAGGGCCATAAGCGGTCAGACTGGATACGACCTCTGTTTCGCATTCCAGAACGCCGTTATGCTCACGCTCTTCCTTCTGTAACTCCTGAAGTCTGCCCCAAAGCTTATTAGTTGCTTCGGTAGGTCCCTCCAGGAAGCTCTCATCTCCATCATACGGAGTGTAGTTGGTCTGGATGAAGTTACGTACATTGACGTCTACATCCCAGTGGCCATCTTTTTTAAAACCTCTCCATGCTTCTGCCATGAAAATTTACCTCCTTCTGGTAAAAACAATTAATATTATCAACTGAGAGTACCAGTTGCGCTGGTATCCCAAGCTGTTTCTTTACGATAAAAGTGTACTACCTGACAAGGGTAAGTGTCAACCTTTTTAGGAATTGTTCCGAGTTTTGTACATCAGCAACAAAGCTTCCTCATTCATAAAAGCGCTTTGTCCATAAAATACCGATTATCTGACTCTATGTGCAAGCACCCTCGTCAGAAATCCGGTATTTTATGTCAGAGCTGATGTATTAAGAATATTCTTGTAAAATATGGGGGAAAGTATTATACTAAAAAAGCCTTATACGGCAGAAAGGAGACCGATATGACCGGAGTAACAAAAGACATGACCATTGGCGAGATCTTACGTGCCAATCCTGAAGTAGCTCCCGTACTCCTCGATGCAGGAATGCATTGCCTGGGATGCCCTGCTTCACAGGGAGAGACCCTGGAAGAGGCAGCTATGGTACATGGCATTGATGTAGATGAGCTTATGAAAGTGATCGAGGAAATGTAATTTTTGTATTTCTGTTTTGGAAACATCGCCTGACCGGGGCACACAGGTGAAACAAAGTATTTATGGAATTTCATAGCTCAGATTTCCGCGCAATCGAAATGTGTCCGTCGATTGCGCGGATTTGAGAAATCAAAAGAATTCAAGGAATTCAGATCATCGGCCTTTGGCCGTCTTTTTTTGCCTTTTTCCCTTAGATATTATCTGATCCGATATTATGAAGTATGACTAGCACGGTAGATTCTTTTAGGGGAGGCTAATCCTGTGGTACTTTCAGTTCCCAGCCTGAATGAATCAGAGCAGGATTGCGGATCAGTTCCCGGTTCAGGGAAACGATTTCAGCCACGGAGCAGCCGCATTTTCTGGCGATTGCCCAGAGGGTGTCGCCCTGTCTGACGATGTATATCCCGCTTTTCTTATTCTCAGGCAGGACAGCATCGGGAGTGCCGCCTGTGATAGGCGCTCCGCTTTGGGGAATCTTAAGCTGCCAGCCGGCGTGAATCCGGTTCGGGTTCTTGATCCGGTCACTGTTGGCTGCCACAATCCCGGTTATGGAGCAGTTGTATTTTCTGGCAATTGCCCAGAGAGTGTCACCCGCCTGTACGGTATAGGTCATATAGGAGGTGGTGTTTTTCACGACAGGAGAGGGATTCTCACGGTCAGCCTTTTCCTCGGAGCCGCTGTCAGTACTTTCCTGTTCGGTGTCAGCATTCACATCATAGTAGAGCTTCAAAGTCACGATATCCTCCAGACTGCTGATCTTCTTCAACGTTCCGCTGGCGGTGGAGATTGCCGGATTGTAGGTAAAGCCTTCATAGGTTTTCGGCGTTGCTGTGACGGTATCACCTGTCTTCCCTGCGGAATGTTCTGTTTCCGCCAGCGTGTAGCCGCTGCCGTCCGTCTTGTAGTGCTCCACGATATAATTGATCGTGTTTCCGGAGATGATGGGAGTCGTGTTTCGCGTCCATTTTGCGTAGAACGTTTTATTTCCCGTATCGGTACCTGTGATCTCTGTGACGGGTGAACCGGAAAAGTTGCTGTCTGCGTACCAGCCGTCAAAGCGGTATCCCTCGCGGGTAATATCATTGGTGGTAGGAAGAACTGCCCCGGTGCCGTAAGTGTAGCCGGTTACTTCTTTTCCGCTGGCAATCGTACCGCCGTCTGTCTGCAGCGTTACGGAATAGGTGGAGAGTTCCCATTTTGCCTTGAGGGTCATAGTGCATTTGACTGTATCCGTGTCAAAGTTCCATTTTGTTTCCGTACCGTTGTTATCATAATACCAGCCTTCAATACTATGCCCCTCATTGGTGGGAACGGGATCCGGTGCGGTGAGTGCCGCTCCGTCCTTACTCCAATTCACTTTCTGTGTGCTGGGCTGATCCCCATTGTTTGGGTCAAAAGTGATCACGAGCATACCGTTCAGGGTGGCACCGCTGAAATCACCGTCTAAAACCGTACCATCATTGTTCGTAATCGCGCCGGTGAATGTGCCGCCGTTAATGGTACCACTGCTCTCATTTATGACCTCATTCTTGAATGTGCCCTTCCGGATGGTGCCGGTGTTGGTCACTTTGCCATGGAACTCAGTGCTGCCGGCGGCACCCTCACTGCCGGTGATCGTGCCGGTGCCGTACCTGTTGGTATCGTTCGTCATTGTGCCGGACATTTCGCCGCCGTCAGCATTCAGGATGCCAACGTTTGTTACATTTGTGTAGATTTTTGCATTGTCGCGCATAGTAAGAGTAACTCTCTGAGTGGAAGTATTGTATACATGGCTTGGGTCTTTTTTATTATCCGGATCACCGATCGTGCCCCTTGTCATGGTGAACTGATTATCATTCCACACCCCGCCGCTTGAAGCATACTGGGTGGTGGTGCTGATGCTGGCTTTAATCGTACCGCCTGACATAATAAAGGATCCAGAGTTGTAAACACCGCCGCCGTATAATCCTGTGCATGTACGGATTGTTCCGCCGTTCATGATAAAGCAGCCGATGATATTTGAATTCCACAGGGCGCTGATGTCCACACCGCCACCCCCGGATTGTGCGTTGCAGTTGCGGATCTCAGAGCCGGAACCCATGGTGAATGTGCACCCCGGGGAGACAGACACACCGCCGCCGTTTTTTGCCGCGCAGCCGATAATACTTCCGCCCGTCATGGTGAATGTGCTGCTCTTGCCGATGGAAGAGTCATAGGCAAGGTGTACACCGCCGCCGAGACCACCTGCCGAGCATCCGACGATGCTGCCACCGGTCATGGTCAGTTTACCGCCGACATTAACAAGCACACCGCCGCCATCACTGTGGGTAAGATCACCGCCACCGCCCGTAATAACCCCACCAGAGACGATTTCCGTGCCGGTGTCTTTGTCCAGTTTCCATAGGCCACATCCCCACATATCTGTATAGTTCGGGTTAAATTTATGTACTTTGTTGGGAGTGCTGTCCGCAATTGTCAGATCGCCGCCCGACTCTACCTTGATTACGCTGAAGCCGCCGGTCATTTTCAGTACATTACCGTTTAAATCCAGTGTCACAGTACGGCTAACCGTCAGCGTGGTGCCGATGGTAATGTCTGCCGTCAGTTTGACTGTGTCATTCGCATTGTTTTCCAGTGCGGCCGTCAGTTCCTCCGCTGTCGCCACTTCCTTCACACCGTTTGTGACCGGCAGTGCTGCGTACAGTCCGTTCAGAACCGCTGCAGCTTCATTTCCCGATGCGCTTTCCGGGGAACCCGGACCCTCTGTGGATGTAGGGGGATTCGTCAGCTGTCCGGTTTCTGCTGCCGATACCGGCGTGGAGACCAGAGAAAATACCATGGAACTGCAAAGCAGCGCCGCATAGAACCGAATTTTTTGCTTTTTCATGAATTTTTTTCCTCCCATTGTTGTGATGCGTTTCCTTTTCCCGTGCCTTGTCCGCGGTGTTCTCTTTCCCGGAGTCTGATACACAGCACAGTGATCATGACTGCTGTGGAGAAAGAAATTACCCCAACCAGCACATAACCGCCGGCGTCTTCATGCAGCAGGATAGAACCGTACATTCCCCGGGCGGTGATCTGCGTCTGGCCGGCTGCTGTGTGCACCGTTCCCACAAGGAACGCAGACAATGCCATGCACAGGGCAGACAGCCGGCAGATCCCGCGGCGCTTCTTCCGGCGATATTTTTCGTGCACCCGTTTTTTCACCAGTTCGACCCGCTTTTCTGTATCATACATATTGCTGAAAACCTCCCTTCGGAAAGTAAAGTCATAAAATACATATGCCCTTCATCTAATTAGGTACAAAAAAGCGAAAAAACTCTCACCTGAAAATCAAATTTTTTGAAAAAGGTTGAAAAAAACAGGAGCTGCCGACAGCAGCTCCGCAAAAGACAGGATTCAGTTGTGACTCTGGGGCATGCGGACAATCAGTTTTCCCACCGCCAGGATCAGCACAGGCAAAATGTATGCGATATACTGTATCGCACCGCCATAGGCGATCAGAAGATTATAAATTGCATGAAAAGTGATGGCTGCCCCGAGCAGACCGCAGGTTCCGGCGATCTTCAGCCAGGTGCGCTGCCATACATACGCCAGCCCACCGCCGACGATGGCACCACAGATCACGTGCATGGCACCCGTTCCAATGCCCCGGAAAAAGATAAAGGAAAAATGTCCGGCTCCGTTTTGAATCAGATAGCAGACATTCTCAAAGGTGGCAAAGGAAAGTGCAACGATGATGGCAGCATTTTTTATCGGCATCGGTTCAGGCTCAAATACAAGAAGATAAAAGAGCAACGGCAGGAGTTTCATTACTTCTTCTACCACAGGTGCGATCTCTGCGGTGGCGGTAATCGTATCTGCTGCGTAAAGAGCGGCAAAGAAGGTATTGATGTAAGCGGAGAGCAGGCATGCCCCCATTCCTGCAAGACAGCACAGAAAGAATTTGGCCTGCCGCCTACCCATGCACAGGGCGGCGATCAACAGGGGTGAGGCCATACAGATAAATACATTTTCAATATAGGTCATGTCCGCACCGCCTTTCCTGTGGCAGGCAGCAGTCCGAAAAGGCAGAACGTCAGCAGAAGATCACACCAGCAATAGGGACTGAAGATAGAGTCGCCCGGCCAGAAGCAGCCGGAGGTCCACAGAGCGTATTCTACCGCAACATAGCAGAGGATTCCGATGTGAAAATACCGCAGGTTCCGTCCTTTTCCCGTCTGTGTCTCTGCGTAGACAAGACCGTGGATGGAACGATAGGAGACAAGGATCATCATGCCGCACCAGAGCAGGTTGGAGAGAATGTCACCAAAGGTACAGTAAAATGCGCACAATGGAACTCCGATCAGCGGAGCCAGCAGGGATTTCCGACAGGAAAAGCTTCTTTCCTCCGGGGAGGAGAGAGCATATTGCAGGAGACAGAGAAAAATAACGCTGGAGACCCAGCCGAATTCCGATACATAAAAGATCCGTGGTGTTTCGGAAAACAACAACAGATATAATGTCCAGTACAGGGAGCCCAGTGCGAAACAGCCATAAAAGCAAATCAGCAGAAAATATGACAGTGTCCGATGCCTCAGATAACGAATGCCGCTCAGACAGAAGCCCAGCAGGGTGACGAAAAATTGCAAAAGATTAATGATCAATTCCATTGGCGCGGTCCCCCCTCTGCTCTGCCTGATCTTCTTTGTCCAGCAGATGGACACGAAAACACAGGATCGTCACGCATACGCCGAGAAGAAATGAAAGCAGCCCTATTATGATATATTCAGGTGCAGCACCTCCGCCGAGGATCGTTGCCGCCGTTTCATATCCGGAGGAAATCCCCGGCACCATTTGTCTGGAAATCCCGGACATGACAAAGGAAGCCCCGAAGATCACAGCAAGGCATGCCGCTATGCAGGAAATAGCAACAATCCGCCGCTGTTTTCGTTTTTTTTGTCGTTCTTTTTCCGTAATCCTTCGTCGGACTTCTGCGATCCGTTCCTCATGACTCCGCATTTGTTATTCCCTCCCGTTCCAATAATCCCCGCAGACGCTCTTTTCCCCGGTACATTATATTAGTGATCTGCTTCACGCTTTTTCCCATAACTTCAGCGACCTGCCGGTAACTCATACCCTCAAAATAGGTCAGATAAAGAGCTTCTCTGTAATCCGGATGCAGTTCACCCATGCATAAATGCAGGATCTGATTCCGTTCTTTTGTCCGGATCACCTCATCCACCAGTTTCCCACCTTCCGGCTCTTTGGTCAGATCATCAAGACAGAAGTGATGTCGCCGGATGCTTTTATGGCGCAAAGCTAAATGGCGCGCAGCTTTATACAGGTAAGCCCTGAATCCGCCATCCCGGATATGGGGCCTTTTGGCGAACAGGTAGGAAAATACTTCTATCATCAGGTCCTCCGCCTCGTGAATGTCATGCAGATAGCCGTTGATGTATAAGGTCAGTGGATTGTCGTATTTTCTTATCAATTCTTCCAGCCCTGTTTCATCGCCGCTTAAATATTGTCGGTATAATTCTTCGTCGGAAATCATATTGTGTACATCCTTTCCACTGTAACCGGCGTTTTGACCCTTTGTAATTCCGAATGTGTATGGAATTGCGTAAGCTACATTGCAACGGAGCAATTCATGTATTAAATTTTATTATATGCGAATAAGATTATATTTTCAAGTTACGCGTTTCCCGGCTTCTTTTCTGCAGATCTTCGCCGGGAGAGACAGGTATAAAACAGCCATAAAAATAAGAAAGTCCCCACAGAGTGGGAACTCTCCTGAATGTTATGATCTGTCGTCACATTGAAGTATTTGCAAGACGCTGTAAAGCATGTTCGGCGATCAGTGTGGAACAATGTTCCTCAAGAAAAGTAAGGCTTGCCGGTGTGGAACGCTTGGGAATACCGTATTCAGAGATGACATTGCAGACACGGTCGAAGACCTCGCGATCTTCTTCGCCCTGCGTCAGGATCAGATAATACCCGTCGGTGCCCTCCTCGTGATACAGTGTGCTGAACCCATGATAATGACCGGCAGCCACGACGGCAGCGTTGATTACCTGATTCAGAGATTCCATACGGAACAGGCGGGAGCGTACACTGTCACTCTCCTCGGGAGCGGACGCGGAAGGAGCTTCAGGAGTGCTTGCGGTATTGTCTTCGCTCTGGATACGGCGGAACAGATCCAGAACCTCGTCTGCCGTGCTCTCATCACTGTCATCATCACTGTCTTCCGTAACGGAAGGTGCAAAGCGGGAAAAACGGGTGTCCAGTTCTTCCGGATCTTCCACTTTGGTAATGATCAGTACGATACAATCCGCATTCAGAGGGATGGCTTCAATCATCAGGGGAATATCCTCTGCTTCGAAGCCAAATTCAAAATTGGCCTGCTGCATCATATCACGGAACAGAGATTTAGCTTTTTCTGTGCCGTAGGCAAGTTCACTTATTTTTAATTCGCGGCTGGCGAGATCCTCACGGGTCAGGGTGCAGCGAATCTGATTTTCATTTACTTTTTCTATTTTCATGCGACAACACTTCCTTTCTGCTTTCGCATTGGTATGGTATATAGCTTATACTTTCCCTATATTTTAGTCAATAGAAGCTATTCACAGTTTAAAAAAATTTAATAAAACATCTTGTCAAATAACAGGCTGCAGTGTATAATCCGACCTATAGATGCCTCTGATACTCCGGTACGGAGAGGAGGTCGACAGTTTTCCATTTTTTCTTGTTGATTTACCAGGGAACGATTCGTTCCAGTTCATCCCCTTTTTTATTTTATGATGCAGATGGCTGTTAATGTATTTGGGAAGGATAGGTTATGCTGATCTGTAAAATATAGTATGGAGATGTCTTACAGGCATATACGTGTCTGGTCATAATATTTCAACAGATATTTTTCACGAACATAATTCCAACATTTTCACACAAATTACTACAAGTACTGTCAGAGGCATTTATAAGTAACTATTCAGAGCCACGCAAATCGTGTCAATAGGTACGTCGAATGCTTGCATTCGTAAGAACATTTGACATGATTTATATTGCGAATAGTGTTCTGAATAGTTACGCTTATATGTACTAGCGGAAAAAGCAGCGTTATTTTAAAGTGTTTCACGAATCCTTTTGGTAAAATATGCTGCGGACGGGAGGTGTCTGTGGAGGACCGGGAAGCTGTGACTCCCGGGAAGAAGTTTCCCAGGAGAAAGGTGGAAAAATATTTTCGAAAGCTTCAGAAAAACGGCACAGAATTGTATGTCGACGGAGAAAAGGTCTCACCGTCGCAGGCGGCAGCGTATGCCGTCAGAGAAGAAAGCCCGTATATGGCAGACTATATATTGGGAGAACAGGGCAAAATCAGCCAGGTCCGGCTGGATAAGGTGGATCTGCGTTAAAGGGTGTCAGCTCTTGCCCGGGTAATACTTTGAAACAGAGAATGCGCTGCGGGGATGCAAAACGGGATTGCCTCTCTGGCTGTATCCCGCAGTGCAGGATCTGTCTCTATTGTTCCTTGTATTATATAGAGGAATTGTGATAGAATAAAACTGTTCTGCCGATAGAAGACGGAACGGAAGAAAAGGCAAGAATGGTGCAGGCGGCAGCCTGCGGATGGGAGCACATATGAAGAAAAGAATACTACCGGTGATCATAGCAATCCTGCTGATCCTTGTGATCGCGGGCGGAGCACTGGGAAAGGTGCTGTTGGATAAATATTCCTACAGCAAAGAAGAGGCAGACTGGAACGAATTTTATCAGGTGTCAGAGAGTGACAGAAGTGCCATTATTTTACAGGACGAAATGGTAGAAGAACAGGCACTGATCAGAGATGACGTATGCTATTTTGATCTGGCAACTGTCCATAAATATATGAACGAAGTGTTTTATGCGGATATGACGGAAAAACTGTTGTTGTACGCCAATCCGACAGAAGTGATCCGTACGACTTTCGGCGAGACTTCCTATACGACAACAGAAGGCACACAGGATGCCGGATATGTGATCAGTTTCGTGGAAGGGGATACCGTATATGTGGCGGCGGATTATGTGAAGCTGTTCACAAATTATTCCTATGATTGTTATGACAGACATGTGCAGGTCTACACTGAATGGGGGACCAGACAGGTGGCACAGCTGAAAAAGGATACGGCGGTGCGTCTGCGGGGCGGTGTGAAGAGCCCGATCCTCACGCAGGCAGCGAAGGGAGATACCCTGGAGATTCTGGAGCAGATGGAGACCTGGAGCAAGGTGAAGACAGCGGATTCCGTGATCGGATATGTGGAGAACAAGCGTCTGGGAGATATTACGGAAGAGACCGAGACTCCGGTGACGGATTATCAGGAGCCGGAATATACTGCCCTGACTTCTGACAGCAAGATCTGCCTGGGCTGGCATTCTATCGGCGGTGCAGGCGGTAATGACACTCTGTACTCCATGGTGTCCGGTACGAAGGGTATGAATGTCATTGCACCGACCTGGTTCAGTCTGACGGATGAGAACGGAAGTATCCGGAACTTCGGAACAGCGAATTATGTAACCACGGCCCACAATATGGGCTTACAGGTATGGGGCGTGGTGGATAATTTTAATTACGCCAATGAGACCGGAACGGCCATCAGTACTCTGAATATGCTGTCCTCCACCACCAGCCGGCAGAACTTTGTGCGGAATGTGACAGATGCAGCAGTCAGCCTGGGACTGGACGGCATCAATGTGGACTTCGAGCAGCTGAGCAGTGACTGCGGACCGCATTATGTGGAATTTATACGAGAACTTTCCATTCAGTGCCGCAACAGGGGACTGGTATTGTCCATTGCCAACTATGTACCGTTTAATTTCAATGATTATTACCGTCTGGATATCCAGGGACAGGTTGCAGACTATGTCATTATCATGGGATATGACGAACACTGGCACGGAAGCAAGGATCCCGGAAGCGTGGCAAGCATCAGCTATGTATCCGGCGGTCTGGACAGAACATTGCAGGAGGTGCCTGCAAACAAGGTAGTCAATGCCCTTCCGTTCTACACGATCCTGTGGAAGACCGAAGGCACGGATGTGACGGATGAATATATTACCATGAACAACGAGGCAGACTTCATGAACAGAGCCGGTGTGACGGCAGAGTGGGATGAGGAGACCTGTCAGAATTATGCAGAATGGACCTCCGGAAATGCCACCTATCAGATCTGGCTGGAAGATGCGGAATCCATCGCAGTGAAGCTGAACATGATGGCTACCAAGAATATTGGTGGTGTGGCGGTATGGAGACTGGGTTACGGAACACAGGCAGCCTGGGAACTGATCAATGCCTATCTGCAGTAGGAACAGAATAAAATAGTAAAAGCCCGGTCCCGCAAGGGACTGGGCTTTATTGCTGCCGAAAACTTTATTCCGCTTCCTGTACGTTCTTTCTGCGGATGGTATAGCCTCCGGCCATGCATACAACTGCGGCACCCAGAAGCCAGAACATTGCAGAATTTTCACCGGTCTTTGGAACGTTGTCATATTCGGAAGAAGTACTGTTCTGTGTGGCCTGTGCAGGAGCTGTGGTCTGTGTGGGCTGCTCGGTAGCTGCAGGAGCTGCTTCTGCGGCAGCAGCGGGAGCGGTGGTGCTGTAATACTTTGCTTCGGTCTTCAGGGATCCGTCTTCAATGGCCAGCTTACCTGCGGCGAAACTGTAGGCCTCATAGAAAACGCTCTGGTCACGGTTGTCTTTGGCAATCAGATGATTGACGGTACCGACACCGTTGATGGTGGCATGCAGATTATTGGATTTATCATCTGTCAGGCCGATCATTTCCAGAGTGTCTACATTGCTGTTGAAATTTGCCTTGGCATCGCCATATACATAGGCATGAGATACATCACCGTTGACAGCACCGGAGGTACCGCTCAGGAAATAGACACTGTCATAGCCGTTGGCATAGACTACGGGAACACCAACAGTATTCTTGAAGGTCAGGTTGCCCAGACGGACAGAAACCTTGAGGGCCAGGGCATTGTTCTCCACATCGTTGTCGATGACAATATAGTCACCGTCTTTGATATTCTGCTGCAGATAATACAACTCGCGGTCCTGAACTTCTGCGGACCAGCTGGATGCTTCCTTGTATCTCCACTCGGAACTGCTGTCGGAATAGTTCAGAACATAGGTGGTGGGCTCCGCAGCCTTTACAGTGATCTTTCCCAGACCGGGAATAGCAAAGCATACGGCAGCCAGCGTGAACAGTGTGACAAATTTTTTAAGTCTCTTCATAAGAAAACCTCCTGATTGTCTGTGAGTTATTCCTGTATGGGAAGGTAGTGATCACCGGGTTCCACTTCTTTGGCAACGACTACGAACCGGCCCTGCTCTACATGGTATACGCAGGTGGACAGTGTCAGAAAATGATCTCCGAACTCTGCGGTGACACCGGTGTCATACTGGGATAACTGCTTGATATTGTTATAAAAGTCATCAAATTCTTCCTGCGTATCCGCCTGGAAAAATTTGTAGAACTTAAATACCTGATCTGTTTTCCGGTAGACCTGGGAGCGAAAGACGGCAATGATCTCGTAATTGCGCTGACACTCTTCGGTATAGAGGATAATGTTTTTGTGTTCCTTATAGAAATCCTGATTCTCGTAATCGGTCAGGTTGCCGAACATGGCACCGGATTTCATATTGTGACCGTGAATGATAAGATTCGTGGTCAGAGGATCTACACAGCTCTCATCGTCAAGGAGCAGACAGCCGTTTTTATTTTCGCTGCCGTCAAAAGCACGGTAGAGATAATAGGTCTCATCTTCCGGAGTCCACATTACCGGATAATCGATATTGGTGCCCGGAATCTGTAGCCAGGCCGCCATATCCTTGTTGGCAAGAAAACTGTCGGCATAAGGGTTGGCCACTCGTTCGAACTCCTCGGTGGAAGCCGGGGTCTCTTCTGTGGACGGTTCCGGGGAGACGGTAACGGTCGGCTCACCTTCGACTGTGGAAGGTGCCTGCGTGGTCTCCGCGGACTGCGTCGGGCGCAATTCATCCAGCGCTTCCTCCATACGCCGGTCTTCGATCCGCCCTTTTACCAACAGGATCACTGTAGCAAGAACACAAATTCCCGCCAGAACAAATAAAATGATAGAAAGAGTTTTTTTGCTTATTTTCATAATGATATTATACGCTGAAGTAGTAAGGGGATGCAATAGTTTAAAACAAAAGGATTTCTTAATTTTCGGAAGATATTTCCAGAGAAAAAGGCATATAAAATCATATAGAATAAAAGAGACACCGGAGAACAGGGATGGAACAGAAAGTGTTAAGGGCGGTGATGGTATGCCTGTTGCTTATGTCTATGGCGATACTTGGCAGGGAAACGGCGGCATATGTGGAAACGGTAAATGCCGTGAATGCCTTGCAGGGGAATAATGCGGACACGGACGGAATACCGACGGTAGTGATCGATGCCGGCCATGGCGGGGATGACCCGGGGAAGATTGGTATCAACGGAGCACCGGAGAAGGATATCAATCTCCGGATCACAGAGAAACTGAGACAGTATCTGGAGGCAGACGGAATCCGGGTGGTGCTGACCAGAGAGACGGAGGATGGATTGTATGATGCATCTGCTCCCAATAAGAAAGTGCAGGATATGAAACGCCGGATCGAAAAGATTGAGCAGACGGATCCGGTTCTCACGGTGAGCATCCATCAGAACAGCTATCCGGAAGAGTATGTGCACGGAGCGCAGGTCTTCTATTATAATGGCAGCAGCGGAGGGGAACAACTGGCAGGGCTGATCCAGACACAGCTGGTCCAGGATCTGGATCCGGAGAACCACCGGCAGATCAAGCCCAACGACAGCTATTATCTTTTGAAAAAAACCAAAGGAACCATCGTCATTGTGGAATGCGGCTTCCTGTCCAATGCGGCAGAGGCGGGAAAACTGTGTGACGAGGCCTATCAGGACAGAGTGGCATGGTCGATCCACAAAGGAATTTTACAGTACATTAACGGGATACAGAGGGATTGAAACGGGAAATACAAAATAAAGGCACGAGTTGTATACACAGTGTTATTATGATAATATAGGATTTGTATGTTATGACAGAATTTTATAAAGTTACGGGAGAGAAAATGAGTCGATATCAAAAAATAAGAAATGTTCTGTTGACCGTGATCGTGACACTGGCATTGCAATGTACATTTGAAGTCTGCCTGGGAGGATACGTGGATTCGAATCTTGTCAATGGGCTGAATAAACTGTGCGGAGCATTTACGGTGCTGGATTATACAGATCTGTTAACGGCTGCGGCAGTATTTGTAATGCTTAAGGAAGTGAAGAAAAGAGAGGCGAAGACAGATGTGGCAACGTTGGTGCTTTCTGTTATTCTGTCATTCCTTCTTATAGTATGTATCAGCTTTAAGAAATATGATTCTGCCATTTTCCTGTGGGGCAATTCTTTTCAGATACTATTATCCACGTTCTGTGTTTTGGGGTTTGCAGTGTTATTGTATCTGGTATTGCGCCTGGTATATTTTGGGCTGGAGCATGTGGAATTACCCGCAGAGCAGGGCAAAAAGCACCTACAGATGGTGGGCTTTTTTGTAATAGCCTTCAGCTGGCTGTTCTGGATCCTGCTAAATTATCCGGGAACTACCAGTGGGGACGGTCTGGTGCAACTGAAACAGTTTCTGGGTGAACAGGACTGGGGAGCGGCACATCCGCCATTTTCCTCCGCAATCATGGGAATCTGTTTTGTGCTGGGAAGAACCATTGCAGATGCCAATTTCGGCTTTTTCCTGTATTGCCTGCTGCAGACACTGGTAGGGGCCTATGCTTTTTCCCTCAGCATGAAAAAACTGCAGGAACTGGGAATTTCCTGGAAATGGTGTGCCGTGGGAATCCTGTTTTTCGCCTTGACACCTTTTTGGGGAACCTATGCCCAATGGTTTGAGAAAGATCTGCTGTATGCGGAAATGACGGTGTTACAGGCAGTATATCTGATGTCGGTACTGAAAAAGAAGGAATGTGGCGGGAAAGATGCGGCGGGACTGATTGTATTCAGTGTATTATCCTGCCTGCTTAGAAATAACGGGATCTATGCGATTGTTCCGGCACTGCTTTTGCTGGCAATTTATCTGAAAGGCAAAGAACGCAGGAAGGCATTCCTGGTATTGCTGGCAACTGTGGTGATCTATGAACTGATCACGGTGGTGGGATACAGAGCGTTGATCGATGTGGGAAAACCGGCAGCTTCCGAGGGGCTGAGCGTACCGTTCCAGCAGACGGCGAGATATGTCTGCGAATACGAAGATGAGGTTACGGAATATGAGAGACAGGTGATCAATGATACCCTGAACTTTGATGCTATGAAAAATTATGAACCCCGGATTTCGGATCCCATTAAAATATTATATCGAGGCGGAGACCTGGGGCCCTACATGAAAATATGGGTGCAGATGTTTTTCAAGCATCCGGGATGCTATGTGGCGGCATTTGTCAACAAGGGCTATGGCTATCTGGCACCGGTGGAACAGAACATAGAGGCCTGGATCCAGCTGGAGTATCCGGAATATGCGCAGGAACAGGGAATTCATCATACATTTCCCATTCAGACATCGGAGTTTCTGCTGCAGATCTGGTTCCTCAGTATGCGGCTGCCGCTGATCAAGTATCTGTGTACTCCGGGATTGTATACCTGGATTCTGGTAGTGCTGGCATTTTTCCTGTGGAAAAAGAAAAGATACAGTGCGTTGATACTGCTGGTTCCCGGCTTTATAAACGTGTTGGTGTGCCTGGCAGCCCCCATGTCCAATGCAATCCGCTATGAACTGCCGACCGTGGCGGTGATTCCGCTGCTGGTCGGATGGACCGTTTATTCTGTACACACAACATCCCGGCAGACCGGAGAGGAATAATCTTTCCATTTGACTGGGGATATGATATACTATATCCAAATGCAATTTAGAACACAGAAGGTAAAAACATGGAGACTGAGATCATAAAGATTCGTCCCGGAGAGGGCCCCGTCAGCGAAGAAGATGAGGAGAAACTCCGGGCGGCGGGAGCAATCCTGCAGCAGGGAGGACTGGTGGCTTTCCCTACCGAGACCGTGTACGGGCTGGGGGGAGATGCACTGAATCCTTCGTCTTCCCAGAAAATATATGCGGCAAAGGGCAGACCGTCCGACAACCCACTGATCGTTCATATTTATCGGTTTGAGGACATTTACAAGATTACAAAGGAGGTACCGGAAGAGGCGCGGAAGATCGCGGATGCCTTCTGGCCGGGACCCCTGACCATGATCCTGCCGAAATCAGACGCGGTGCCTTACGAGACCACAGGTGGTCTGGATACGGTAGCGATCCGTATGCCCTCGCATCCGGCGGCACAGAAGCTGATCAAATACAGCGGGGGATATATTGCGGCGCCCAGTGCCAATACTTCCGGCAAGCCCAGTCCCACAGTGGCAAAATATGTCGAAGAAGATATGATGGGGCGGATCGATGCCATCATTGATGGCGGTGAGGTGGGGATTGGTCTGGAATCCACCATTATTGACCTGACGGTGACACCGCCACAGATCCTGCGGCCCGGATACATTACCCAGGAGAAACTGAGCACAGTGCTGGGAACAGTGGATACGGACACCACGATCCTGCGGGCAGACAGCGGACAGGCACCCAAGGCCCCCGGAATGAAGTACAGACATTATGCACCCAGGGGAGAACTCACCATCGTAGAGGGAACCCCGGGGCAGGTAAGGGAGTATATTAACCGGGCTGCGGCAGCAGACCATACCGCAGGAGAGAAGACCGGAATCATCGGAACCGAAGAAATGCTGTCCGGTTATATAGCAGATGTGGTGAAAAGTGTCGGCAGCCGTAAGGATGAGGACAGTATCGCCAGACATCTGTACACTATTCTGAGAGAATTCGATGATGAAGGTGTGACAAAGATCTATTCCGAGGGATTTTCCACGGAAGGCTTCGGACAGGCCATTATGAACCGGCTGTTGAAAGCAGCGGGCCATAAAGTAGTAAAACTTTAAACAGAAAATACGAGGAGAAGGAAAATGATAGCAATCGCAAGTGATCATGGCGGATATGATCTGAAAGAAAGAGTAAAGAAATATTTAGAGGAGAAGAACATTCCTTATCAGGATATGGGATGTGACAGCAAGGCAAGCTGCGATTACCCTGTGTTCGGACATGCAGCGGCAAGGGCTGTGGCAGACGGTACCTGCGAGAAGGGTATCGTGATCTGCACCACCGGTATCGGTATCAGCATTTCTGCCAACAAGGTAAAGGGGATCCGCTGCGCACTCTGCTCCGATCCTCTGTCGGCGAAGATGACCAGACTGCACAACGATGCCAACATGCTGGCAATGGGTGCAGGCATTGTCGGTGAGAACCTGGCGCTGGAGATCGTGGAGACTTTCCTGAATACACCTTTTTCCGGAGAAGAGAGACACAGCCGCAGAATCAGCCTGATCGAAGAGGTTTAATGCATTACACAGACACGAACAACGAAATACCATTATAACAAATACAAAACACAGGAGGACAACAATATGTCAAAAGTAGTAGTTATGGATCACCCCTTAATCGAGCAGAAGATCGGAATCATCCGCAGAAAGGAGACCGGTACCAAGGACTTCAGACAGAACATCAGCGAGATCGCAATGCTGATCGGTTATGAAGCAACCAAGGATCTGCCTCTGGAAGAAGTAGAGATCGAGACCCCTATCTGCAAGACCACCGTGAAGCAGTTAAAGGGTAAAAAGCTGGCACTGGTACCTATCCTGCGTGCAGGTCTGGGTATGGTAGACGGTATGTTATCCCTGATCCCTGCTGCAAAAGTAGGACATATCGGCCTGTATCGCAATCCTGAGACCTTAAAGCCTGTAGAATATTACTGCAAGCTGCCTGCAGACTGTGCAGAGCGTGAGGTATTCGTGGTAGATCCCATGCTGGCTACCGGCGGTTCTTCCATCGCAGCCATTCAGCTGTTAAAGGACAAGGGCTGCAAGAGCATCCGTCTGCTGTGCATCATCGCTGCACCCGAAGGTGTAAAAGCTATGCAGGAAGCACATCCGGATGTGGATATCTATATCGGAGCACTGGATCAGAAGCTGAATGATCATGGATACATTGTTCCCGGACTGGGAGATGCAGGAGACCGTATTTTCGGTACCAAATAAAGGAGACACCCATGAGTGCCAAACGCAGCGATTATATCAGCTGGGATGAATATTTTATGGGGGTGGCCCACCTGTCTGGAATGCGGTCCAAGGACCCGAATACCCAGGTGGGAGCCTGCATTGTCAGCCCGGACAACAAGATCCTGTCCATGGGATACAACGGCTTCCCCAAGGGTTGTTCCGACGATGAGTTCCCCTGGGAGAGGGAGAACGACAATGACAGGAATCTGACAAAGTATCCCTTTGTAACACATAGTGAACTGAATGCTATTTTGAATTATCGTGGCGGTTCCCTGGAGGGGACGAAGCTGTATGTCTCTCTTTTTCCCTGCAATGAATGTGCGAAAGCCATTATCCAGGCGGGGATCCGCACGGTGGTATATGACAGCGATAAGTATGCGGGAACTCCGTCCAACCGGGCAGCCAAGCGGATGTTTGACGCGGCCGGAGTGAATTACGCGCAGTACCGTAAGACGGGCCGCATGATACGCATCGAGGTCTGAAGCAACAGATAAAAGGAGTAAAACGGTTGAAGCGCCTACAGAAGACAGCTGTGCTGCTTACAGCAGTGATCCTTGCAGGAGCCTTTTCTTCAGAAGATATCAAAGTGGAAGCTACCAGCAGTACCTGGCAGCAGATTCAGAAAGAGCAGGAAGAGAAAAACAACCTGCAGAATCAGCTGAATGAGGAAAATGATAATCTGGAGAACCTGAAGGGAGAACAGAATTCCCTCAAGGGACAACTGAATAATCTGAACGGTCAGCTGACGGAAGTCAGTAATAATCTGTCAGATCTGGAACAGCAGATCGCAGACAAGGAGCAGGAGATTGCGGATACCCAGGCCAGTCTGGAAGAGGCGAAAGCTACGGAAGCATGGCAGTATGAATGTATGGTGATCCGGGTACGGGATATGTACGAGCGGAATGAGACCAGTTACATCAACGCTTTGCTGAATGCCCAGAGCTTCGATAAACTGCTGAACGCTGCGGACTTTTTTGAACGGATCGCAGCCTATGACCAGAAGAAACTGCAGGAATTCGAAGAGAACCGCAAGCTGATCGAAGAGGAAGAGGCGAGACTGCAGGCAGAGAAAACGGAGCTGGATAGTCTGAAGGTGGCAGCGGAAGCCGAGAAAAGCAAGGTGTCCGGTCTGATCAGCCAGACATCTAACAGCATTGCAGAATATGCCGGGGATATTTCGGAAGCAGAGCAGAGAGCCCTGGCATATGAACAGGAGATCAAACAAAAAGAAGAAAATCTGGAAACACTCCGGAAAAAGCTGGCAGAAGAGATCGCCATGTCCCAGAAGGCGGCAAACGCAACCTGGCGGGACATTTCGGATATCTCCTTTGAAGAGGGAGACCGTTATCTGCTGGCAAATCTGATCTATTGTGAAGCGGGCGGAGAACCCTATGACGGTCAGCTGGCGGTAGCCAGTGTGGTTATCAACCGTGTCAGAAGTTCTGTTTATCCCAACACAGTGGTAGGAGTGATCTATCAGAACAAACAGTTCTCACCGGTGGCCAGCGGACGTCTGGAACTGGCATTGGCCACCAATAAAGCCACCAGCCGCTGCTACCAGGCGGCAGACGAGGCTATGTCCGGTGTGACCAATGTAGGAAACTGTGTATATTTCCGCACACCGGTGGAAGGACTGACAGGTATCAATATCGGCGGACACGTATTTTATTAAACGAAAGCGAAAATCTATGAGACTCAACAGCGTAGAACAAAAGGGTTATGCAAATAGAATCATGGACTGGAAGATCTTCGTAAGGCAGGATCTGGTAGCAGCCAAGGCGTCGGAATTTTTCTATGAATTCGTAGGGGAGAATTCTTTCCGGCCGGTGAGTGAACTGCTTCTGCCGGAAGACGGGGAGCTGTTGAAAAAAGCAGTGGAGGCGGATACGTTCCAACCGCTGGAACTGATCACGGTGCTTCACAATCTGAAGGACAGTGTAAGGAATGTGTATCTGCGTCTGGAACAGAGTGAACAGACGGAGAACGGGATTCCGTTGTATCAGATCACCGTTTCAGATATTCATGATCTGGAGAACCGGAATTTACGACTGGAGCAGAGCATTCTGAAGTACCGTCATTTTATGACATTGGAAGATGTTTACTTTTTTGAATATCTGATCGAACAGGACAGTATTACGGTCTATAAATATGTCAACGAGCGGGCCATGAACCAGTTTGAAGGGCCTATGAATGCGCTGATCCGGAATGTGGAACAGGCACATGAGGGCAGTGATATTTCCAGACTGGAAGATCAGCTGCGGACCTTTTGCGCACATCTGCGTAACGGGGACGATTTCTTCGAGATGGAATTCGTCAGCGGGCAGGAGGACAAGGGAATATGGAAGGTCAAAGGCGCACGGATCCCGAAGAAGCGTGATATGGTAGCGGGCATCATAACCCAGGACAGAAACCGGGAGAAGGAAGCCTATTATCTGACTCCGGCAGCCAGAGATGCCGGAACCGGTCTGCTGAACAAGCGGGCATGGACAGAGTACACCATCGAACAGCTGAACCGCAAGGATCATAGTACCAGATGGCTGGTGATCATTGATATTGATGATTTCAAACATATCAATGATACCTACGGGCATATTTTTGGTGACCAGGTCATCCGGAGAGTGGCGGAGATCATGCAGGTGCTGGTGGGACAGCGGGGCGTGATCGGACGATTCGGCGGAGACGAGTATGTGATCCTGTTGGAGAAAGTGGAGACCAGAGAACAGCTGAAGACACTTTTGAAGACCATTGCGAAGGAATTTGCTCTGGCATTTGATCCGAAGACCCATGCGACAGCTTCTATTGGCGTATCAGAGTATCCGGTAGATGGAAGCGAATACGAGGAACTGATGCGCAAGGCGGATAAGGCCCTCTATCTGGCCAAGGAAAAAGGCAAGAACCGCCATATCATCTATGAAGAGAGACTTCACGGCAAGCTGGAAAGCGACGATATGCAGAACATGGCTATGGCCTATGCGGTATCTAAGGAGAAAAAGCGGGAAGTCATCACGAAGATGATCACCGAACTGTGTGTATCCGATGTGAACTCCATTGTAAAAAAGGAAGAACGGCTGCAGCAGATCCGCAGTCTGTTTGATCTGGATGGAATCACGATTTATTCAGAGTCGGGAGCGCAGCTAGTATGCCGGAATGGTAATTACATGGTAGAAGTACCGGATGGAAGAGGACTTTTTGAAGATGAGAAGTATCTTGCGCTATTCGGGGATGATGATAATTTTATAGAATCCAACACATTGAAACTCAGATCCCAGGATCCGGCGGCATTTGCCGTGATGCAGAAGCAGGAGATCGGTGCTTTCCTGCAATGTCTTTGCCGCAAAGAGGGAGTGCCGAATGTGATCGTGAACTATGATGTGTTCAACCGCAACCGTAAGTGGTCGGATGAAGATATTACACTGTTGACGATTCTGGGACACTGCATCGGAAACCTGCTGAACTATTCAGAGTAAAGTAAGTGAGAGCAGAAGCTCGTCGGACACTTGTGTCCGTAAGAGCCTATGCTCTCATTTATTTTGCGAATGTGTTACTCTGAATAGTTCTGACCAGGGAGCAAAAAGTAAGCACTGCAGCTACAGCCCGCTCCTATCCAACGGATTCTGCAGCCTGTCGAACTTGTCCCGGTAGATAATGGTGATCAGGTTGTTCAGCTGGCGCAGGCAGGCACTCATCTGAGCCTGGGTGATCAGCCCCTTTTCCAGAGCCTCGGCCAGCTCGTCCAGATCCACGACATGCATCCTTCCATCGGGATAGAGGATAATGTCAGCCAACAGATCCGTGACGATCAGGGAATTATCTTCCGGTCGGGAAGTATATTCCACAATATCGCAGTACCAGTACAGCAGAGAACCGTCATGGCGGTAGAACTTGCTGATCTTGAAGCCTTCCTTGAGATAATAGCAGGAACAGCCGTGGGAAAATGTGGTCTTGGGATTCAAGGTCTTCCATTTGGTCAGAATGTAGTCTTCGTTCTGCTCGACGATAATATCATCCTTTAATAAAATGCATTCTTCCGGGATCAGCCGTTTACGGTAGATCTGAAGTTCGTTGCTCATAGAGTTTCTCCTTTGTGCGGTGTGCTTTACAACGGTCACAGTTCCGGAAACGGGATAAAAGGCCTGGGAGGGATCGTGTGAGGACACAGCGTCTTCTCCATCCAGATCATATCATGCCATGCATCCTGCTTGTAACCGGAAGCGTGAAAATGTGCCACGGTTTTATAACCATGCTTTTCGTGGAAGGCGATGCTGGGAGGATTGGGGTAGGTGATGCAGGCACAGACATTGCAGACGTGCTGTGCGGTCAGGTATTCCTCCAGCTTTTCGTATAACAGACTGCCGACACCGCTGCTTCGAAGATCCCGGCTGACATAGATGGAAGTCTCCACAGACCAGTCATAAGCAGCGCGGCTTTTAAAAGCGGATGCGTAAGCATATCCTGCCGGCTCCCCGTCCAGTTCAGCCACCAGGTAAGGATAACGGGTAAGAGTGTGACGGATCCGGTCCGCAAATTCTTCTGCGGAAGGAACGATGTACTCAAAGGTAATAGAGGTATTTTCCACATAAGGGGCATAAATGGCAACCAGCCTTGCAGCATCCTCAGGGGTGGCGATACGGATCCGCAGCTGTCTTTTGATGTCTGTAGTCTTCATTCGCGTCATCCTTCTTTCTATAAGGGTGTAAAGTCACTGAATAGTTACTCAAATAGTACTTCCGGAGAGATTTCAAGTCAATCTTTTTTTCACAGGATTTTATAGATTTTTTACCATTTAGACAGGGGGATTTTACTGGACATCATGTTAAGATTTCGTTATAATGACTATAGGTTTGCCCTGCAGTGGGAAAATATTTTCAAAAATGTACAAAAATAAATGCTGAGAGCAGAAATCAACACAGGAGGACACAGTGTCAAGAAAAAAGAAACCCTACGACAGACAGGTGTTTCGGGCGATCACACTGATCATGCAATTTGGTATCAATATGTTGGTACCGATCTGCCTGATGTCCGCAGCCGGCATCTGGCTGGATAAACATTTCGGAACGGACTTCTGGATGATCCTGCTTTTCTGTATGGGAGCTGTGGCCGGAGGGCAGAATGTATACCGGATGGCCAGGACAATTTATGAAGACGGCGATGATAAACACACTAAAAAAGATAAATAGAACGGTTCTGGAGATGGATCTTGGGATCTTGTTCCTGGGAGTGTCAGCGCAGATCATAGGAGCATTTATTGCAAAGGATGAAGCAATGTATGCCAAAAGTCTGTGGTTTGGCGTTCTGCTGGCGCTGGTTTCCACATATCATATGTACCGTTCCCTGGACCGGGCATTGGACCAGCCCGAGAAGACTGCTACGAAAATGATCATCCGTGCCTATGTCTTACGATATGTCATGTTGATTTTTTTCCTGTTGGTGATGATGAAGACCGGAGTGATGAATCCTCTGATTTTCTTTTTCACCTATGTTATATGTATGAAAGTAACGGCATTTTTACAGCCGCTTACCCATAAATTATGCAATAAACTGTTCCACGAGACGGATCCGATACCCCAGGCGATGCCGGAGGAGACTGCGGAAGACAAAACTGCTCCGCAGACTGCGGAAGAAGCGGAAGCCCCGAAGGATGGAGAAGTGACAGAGGAACAACAGAATAAACAATAAGGAGGTGAAACAATGGAACATGGAATTCTGTTATCCGGTGCCGACAATATCGACTTTATGATACATGGCGTGTTTAAGTATTCCTTTTTCGGCCATGAGGTATGGATAACGACCACACATGTGTGTGTGCTGATCGTCATGTTGCTTATCATTGGTTTTGCCATTGCTGCCAACCGCCAGATGGCCAAAGCCAGAGAAGTGCCGGAAGGTTTTCAGAATGTGGTGGAGCTGATCGTGGAGAAGCTGGATGCCATGGTGGATGCTCCCATGGGCAAGGCCGCACCGAAGTTCTACAACTACATCGGAACGATCTTCATCTTCATTCTGGTGAGCAATATTTCCGGTCTGTTAGGCCTGCGTCCCCCCACAGCGGACTACGGTGTGACATTGCCTCTCGGTGTTCTGACCTTCCTGCTGATCCATTACAATCAGTTCAAGTACCAGAAGCCGAAAGAAATCTGGGAAGGCATGTGTTCCCCGCT
This sequence comes from Clostridium sp. AF34-10BH, assembly GCF_003478095.1. Classification (NCBI taxonomy): domain Bacteria; kingdom Bacillati; phylum Bacillota; class Clostridia; order Eubacteriales; family Clostridiaceae; genus Clostridium; species Clostridium sp. AF34-10BH. The sequence goes on along the minus strand of NZ_QUEC01000014.1, from coordinate 50,614 downwards.
GCCCCCCTGGCTGCCGATCTGGCTGCCCATTAACCTGATCAGTGAGATCGCAGTACCGATTTCCCTTTCATTACGTCTGTTCGCAAACGTATTGTCCGGAACGGTAATGATGGCACTGATCTACGGACTGTTGGGTGTGATCGCTACAGCGTGGCCCGCAGCACTGCATGTATACTTTGACCTGTTCTCCGGAGCCATCCAGACATACGTATTCTGTATGCTGACCATGACTTACATTGCCAATGCAAGAGGAGACGCTTAAAGCTGTACTGTTCAGGTATGGCTATCTGAAACTATGCTAGAAAGATTCTGATAAGAATCTCAATAATAGGAGGATTTACTATGGATTTTAATGAAAACTTTATCTTAGGCTGTTCTGCAATCGGTGCTGGTCTGGCAGTTATTGCCGGTATCGGACCCGGTGTAGGCCAGGGTATCGCAGCAGGACACGCTGCTGCAGCAGTAGGACGTAATCCCGGAGCAAAGTCCGAGATCACTTCTACCATGTTATTGGGACAGGCAGTTGCCGAGACCACCGGTCTGTACGGTCTGTTGATCGCTATGCTGCTGCTGTTCGTAAAGCCCTTACTTCCCTGATTAAACGAAAGGAATGCGGATGAAAATGATACTATTAACAGAAGGCGAGACCATGTCAAGACTGTTTGACCTGGACTGGCAGCTGCTGGCAGACTCCTGCCTGATGATCATTGCCATCTTCGTATTGTTCCTGGCACTCAGCTATTTTCTGTTCAATCCGGCCAGAAAGTTCTTAAATGATCGTAAAGAGAAGATCAGGGGAGAACTGGAAGAGGCAAAGGACAATCAGGAAAAGGCCGCAGAACTGAAGGCACAGTATGAGGCGAAGTTGAAGGACATCGACAAAGAGGCGGAGGACATCTTAAGTGATGCCAGAAGACGGGCTCTTCAGAACGAGGAGCGTATCGTCACACAGGCCAAGGAAGAGGCAGCCAGAATCCTGGCGAGAGCACAGGAAGAAGCCAGACTGGAAAAGCAGAAAATGTCCGATGAGATCAAACAGGAGATCGTATCCGTGGCATCAGTCATGGCAGGTAAGCTGGTAGGCGCTTCCATAGACACCACCAGACAGAACAGCCTGATCGAAGAGACGCTGAAGGAAATGGGTGAGGATACATGGCAAAATTAGTTTCCAAAGTCTATGGAGAAGCCCTTTTCGAAGCGGCAGTCGACCATGGAAATGCGATCCAGCTAATGAATGAGACCGCACAGCTTGAGAAAATATTGGAAGACAATCCGGATTTTGACAAGCTGATGAAACATCCCGGAATCCCCAAACAGGAAAAACTCTCCATGGTGGAACAGGTCTTCCGTGGCAGAGTCAGTGATGATCTGACAGAGTTTCTGAAGATCGTGGTGACCAAGGAACGTTACGGCTCATTAAAGGCAATCTTTGCTTATTTTACCGAACTGGTCAGAGAATCTGAAAAGATGGGAACCGCATATGTGGATACCGCAGTGGAGCTGACGGAGGCCCAGAAGCAGGCAGTGAAAAATAAGCTGCTGGCTACGACTTCCTATCAGACCTTTGATGTGTATTACCATGTGGATCCGACGCTGATCGGCGGAATGGTGATCCGGGTGGGTGACCGGGTGGTGGACAGCAGTATCCGGACCAAACTGGAAGATATGAAGAAACAATTATTAAATATTCAGCTGGGATGACCGGCTGAAAGAAAGGTGCGACAGATCCATGAATTTAAGACCAGAAGAAATTAGTTCCGTCATTAAGGAACAGATCGAAAGATATTCTTCCCAGCTGGATGTATCCGATGTCGGAACCGTCATTCAGGTAGCGGATGGTATCGCTCGTGTACATGGACTGGAAAATGCCATGCAGGGTGAGCTGTTACAGTTCCCCGGCGATGTATATGGCATGGTGCTGAATCTGGAAGAAGATAATGTCGGTGTCGTATTGTTGGGAAGTGCCAGCAATATCGAAGAGGGTGATATCGTCAAGACCACCGGACGTGTGGTAGAGGTTCCCGTAGGAGACGCATTGCTTGGACGAGTAGTGAACTCCTTAGGACAGCCTATTGATGGTAAAGGCCCCGTACAGACTGACAAATTCCGTAAGATTGAGCGTGTGGCAAGTGGTGTAATCACTCGTAAGAGCGTAGACACGCCGCTCCAGACAGGTATCAAGGCAATCGACTCCATGGTTCCCATCGGAAGAGGTCAGCGTGAGCTGATCATCGGTGACCGTCAGACCGGTAAGACCGCTATTGCGATCGACACGATCATCAACCAGAAGGGTCAGAATGTAAAATGTATCTATGTAGCTATCGGTCAGAAAGCATCTACCGTGGCTAATATCGTAAAAACACTGGAGGAGTTCGGTGCCATGGCTTATACCACCGTTGTGGTATCCACGGCAAGTGACCTGGCTCCCTTACAGTATATCGCTCCTTATTCCGGTTGTGCGATCGGTGAGGAGTGGATGGAGAACGGAGAAGACGTACTGGTGGTATATGATGACCTGAGCAAACATGCTACCGCATACCGTACACTCTCCCTGCTCCTTCGTCGTCCGCCCGGACGTGAAGCATATCCCGGTGACGTATTCTACCTGCATTCCAGACTGCTGGAGCGTGCAGTCCGCATGAGCGACGAATACGGCGGAGGTTCCCTGACGGCACTTCCCATCATCGAGACCCAGGCAGGCGATGTATCTGCATACATCCCTACCAACGTTATTTCCATTACCGATGGACAGATCTATCTGGAGACAGAAATGTTCAACTCCGGTTTCCGTCCTGCGGTAAATGCAGGTTTGTCCGTATCCCGTGTAGGTGGTGCCGCACAGATCAAGGCTATGAAGAAGATCGCAGCACCTATCCGTACCGAGCTTGCCCAGTACAGAGAGCTGGCTTCCTTCGCACAGTTCGGATCCGAACTGGATGCGGATACCAAGGAGAAGCTGGCACAGGGCGAACGGATCAAAGAAGTGCTGAAGCAGCCTCAGTACCAGCCCATGCCGGTACAATATCAGGTCATCATCATCTACGCAGTAACCAAGAGATTCCTGCTGGATGTGCCTGTAGAGGATATTACCAGATTTGAGAAGGAGTTCTTCGATTATCTGGATACGAAGCATCCCGAGATCCCCGCAGCCATCGCTGAGGAAAAGGTGATCTCCGATGCTACGGAAGAAAAGCTTGTGAAGGCACTGAATGATTTCAAGGCAGAGTTTCTGAAATAAGTGTGTCAGCCGTGATATACGGCAGAATGAGAGGTAACTATGGCATCAATGCGTGATATCAAGCGCCGTAAGACCAGCATTCAGGGCACACAGCAGATCACCAAGGCCATGAAGCTGGTATCTACGGTAAAGCTTCAGAGAGCCAGAGCAGGTGCAGAACGTTCTCAGACGTATTTTGACTGTATGTATGATACCGTAAACAATATCCTGTCCAGGGTAGGTCATCTGGAACATAAGTATCTCGTTCCGGGGGCTTCCCCCAAAAAGGCGGTCATTGTCATCACCTCCAACCGAGGTCTGGCAGGCGGTTACAACTCCAATGTGGCCAAGCTGATCACTGGACAGGAGGAGTGGAAGGCAGAAGACGTTGTGGTTTATGCCATCGGTAATAAGGGCCGGGAGATTCTGGAGAGAAAGGGATATACCGTGAAGGAATCCTATCCGGAGGTCATCGAAGAGCCCACATATGCCGAAGCAATGCTTCTGTCGGACAAACTGCTGACATCATTTGCAGCCGGAGAGATCGGCGAGATTTATCTGGCATACACACACTTCAAGAACACGGTGAGCCACGAGCCGAAGCTGTTGAAGCTTCTGCCCGTGGAATATGATGCAGAGGCGGGTGCATCCACAGAGGGTGCCGATGCGCTGATGAATTTCGAACCGGAAGATGTGGAAGCACTGGATATGATCATACCGAAATATATATCCAGTCTGATCTATGGTGCACTGATGGAAGCGGCAGCCAGTGAGAACGGTGCCCGTATGCAGGCCATGGATAATGCCACCAGCAATGCGGAGGATATGATCAGTGATCTGTCACTGAAGTACAACCGCGCAAGGCAGGGAAGCATTACCCAGGAGCTTACAGAGATCATTGCAGGCGCAGAGGCGCTTTAATATTTATATTTTGCACTGCTTTTCTCTGACAGGCTTTGTATCTTCCACGCAGACACGCTTTCGCTCGGATCGAAACGTAGCGGTACTAAATTCGCGCTGAAGCGCTCATTAAGTGCCGACGTTTCTTTACGGTCTGCTTAGGAATGATACAAACCTGTCAGGGACATAAGTGCAAAATGTGAGTTGATTATGAAATGCCCGCATAGTGGGCAGGAAAGAGGTAGAAATGGCAGGAGAGAATAAAGGAAGGATCACCCAGGTCATCGGTGCCGTACTGGATGTACGCTTCGATGAGGGCAAACTTCCCGAGATCAATGACGCGATCCGCATCCCTACCAGAGATGGAGGAGAACTGGTAGTGGAAGTCTCCCAGCATTTGGGTGATGACACTGTCAGATGTATTGCCATGGGTACTACCGACGGACTTGTGAGAGGAATGGAGGCTATCGCCACCGGATCTCCCATTTCCGTACCGGTAGGAGAGAATACCCTGGGCAGAATATTTAATGTACTGGGTCAGCCGATTGATAACAAGCCGGTACCGGCAGGAGTGTCTTACGAGCCTATCCACCGTGCCGCACCGACCTTCGCAGAGCAGTCTACGGACACAGAACTGCTAGAGACCGGTATTAAGGTCGTTGACCTGCTCTGCCCTTATCAGAAGGGTGGTAAGATCGGTCTGTTCGGTGGTGCCGGTGTAGGTAAGACCGTACTGATCCAGGAGCTGATCCGTAATATCGCAACCGAGCACGGCGGATATTCCGTATTCACCGGTGTAGGTGAGCGTACCCGTGAGGGTAACGACCTGTACCACGAGATGCAGGAGTCCGGCGTATTGGACAAGACCACCATGGTATTCGGACAGATGAACGAGCCCCCCGGAGCAAGAATGAGAGTCGGTCTGACCGGATTGACCATGGCAGAGTACTTCCGTGACAAGGGCGGAAAAGATGTGCTGTTGTTCATCGACAACATCTTCCGATTCACCCAGGCCGGAAGTGAGGTATCCGCACTGTTAGGCCGTATGCCTTCCGCAGTAGGATACCAGCCTACATTACAGACAGAGATGGGTGCGCTCCAGGAGCGTATCACATCCACCAAGAACGGTTCCATTACTTCCGTACAGGCAGTTTATGTGCCTGCGGATGACCTGACAGACCCGGCACCTGCGACCACATTTGCACATCTGGATGCCACCACGGTTCTGTCCCGTTCTATTGTAGAACTGGGAATTTATCCCGCAGTGGATCCTCTGGAGTCCACATCCCGCATTCTGGATCCCAGAATCGTAGGTAAGGAGCATTATGAGACCGCCCGCGGTGTACAGGAGATCCTGCAGAGATATAAGGAATTACAGGATATTATTGCTATCCTCGGTATGGATGAGCTGTCCGAGGAAGACAAGCTGGTCGTATCCCGTGCCCGTAAGATCCAGAGATTCCTGTCCCAGCCTTTCTTCGTGGCAGGACAGTTCACCGGTCTGGAAGGAAAATATGTACCTATCAGCGAGACCATCCGTGGATTCCGTGAGATCCTGGACGGTAAGCATGATGATATTCCGGAGAGCTACTTCCTGAATGCCGGAAGCATTGATGATGTACTGGCAAAGGTTCATGCATAGCATGAGAGGGGAGTACAGATATGGCAGATAAAGAATTCACACTTCGTATCATAACCCCGGAAAGAGTATTCTATGAGGGAATTGTGGATATGGTAGAATTCAATACCACGGAAGGACAGATTGGTGTCCTTCCGGGCCACATTCCCCTGACGGTGATCGTGAAGCCGGGTATCCTGCATATTACGGAGAAGGACGGAGAGAAGGAGGCAGCATTGCATTCCGGATTCGCCGAGATCCTTCCCGAAGGAGTTACCATTCTGGCAGAGATTATCGAATGGCCGAATGAGATCGATGAAAACCGTGCGGAGGCAGCATTGCACCGTGCGGAAGAGAGACTGCGCAGCAAGACGCCGGAGACGGATATTGCCAGGGCAGAGACGGCATTGCAGAGAGCAATGGCAAGAATTCAGGTGCTGCGATAAGCTTCGCAGCACCTCTTTTTTCTTTTACGCATATGCTATAAAAAAGCATGAGGCATTTGGATATGGTATCAAGGCCTTTTTTTATGACACTTCCGGGCTATCCGGGAAGAATGGATGAAAACGAGATCTTAAATGATCTGGAATATCTGCAGCAGACCTATCCCGGAGAGGTCAGACGCTGTCAGCGCAGAATTGCGGAAATATTGGACAAATACGACTATGAAGGAAGCATGATCTATGATGAATATCCGGACCGCCTGAGTCTGTTCCGGATAGCGGATACGATCAGCACGATCCTGGAACAGGAAGCGGAAAAAGTATCAAAGGATCTGATCCATGTGTTGGTGTGCAATGAGATCTACAAAAGGAGACACGGTGGACGACGGGGAATGATTGCGTTCTTATAGGAAAGCGTGCTATAATATGCGCAAAACATTTGAAAAACAGGATAAACCATGGAAGAACTGAAAATACTTTTACAGAAAATTTTGAATAAAGATCTGCAGCAGATTATCCTGAGCAACAGCCGTCATCCGGAACAGACCCAGAAGGTAAAGATCCGCCCGGTGCTGATCCGGGAGGAACTGTTGTTCCAGGAGACTGCTTACAGAGGAACTCAGGCGTTTCACGAGAATTTTACAGCAGAACAGATGACGGACCGGATCTGCACCGCCTTACAGGAGCAGTTCCGGCAGGGAGAATTCTCAGCGAAGACCCTGCAGGCCACCGCTCTGGTCAGCAAAAAGGGCAAGCTGACACTGAAGGTGAAAAACAGTGGCAAGGCACCGCGGACGGAGGGGGCGGCTGCTTCTGAAGAGGAGGAACTGCAGGCACTGGCTCACAACCGTACCAAGCATTATATTTTAGAGGAAGGAAAGCCGGTGGATTTCCTGGTAGGACTGGGCGTGCAGACCCCGGACGGCCGGGTGACCAGGGCGAGATTTGATAAATTCCGTCAGATCAACCGGTATCTGGAATTTATCGAGGATGTGATCGATGAACTGCCGAAAGACCGTACCATCCGCATTATTGATTTTGGCTGCGGCAAATCCTATCTTACCTTTGCAATGTACTATTATCTGCATGAATTACAGCATAGAGATATCCAGGTGACCGGACTGGATCTGAAGACCGATGTGATCCAGCACTGCAATGAACTGGCGGAAAAGCTGGGGTATGACAGATTAAAGTTCGAGAGGGGAGACATCAGTACCTACGAGGGCACAGATGTGGCGGACATGGTGGTGACCCTGCATGCCTGTGACCTTGCCACAGATTATGCGTTAGACAAGGCGGTAAAATGGGGGGCCAGAGTCATTCTGGCGGTTCCCTGTTGTCAGCATGAACTGAATCGGCAGATAAAATGTGATCCTTTAAAACCAGTGTTAAAATACGGCATCATCAAGGAGCGCGTGGCAGCACTGCTCACCGATGCTCTGAGAGCAAATCTGCTGGAACAACAGGGCTATGAGACCCAGATCCTGGAATTCATCGATATGGAACATACCCCGAAGAATCTGTTGATCCGGGCAGTGAAAAAGAACGGTATGCGCCCGAAGAAAAGCGCAGATATCGGTACTGTGGAGGAACTGCTCCATGTGGCACCGACACTGGAAAAATTGCTGAATAATGAATGAGTGAAGAATCAAGAATGAAGAAAACGATCATTAGAATTGCCGTGTGTGTTGTAGTATTTCTGGCATCAGCACTGATCATCGGCAGCATTATGAATCAGGGACATAACAATATGACCATGGAGATGGCTCCGGCCACTCTGCCTATGATCACCATGGAAAGCGGCGGTGTGGCATGCAATGAACTGCACGGAAATACCGTGGAGATGGATGTGGCTTACCAGAAGGACTGCATTACTCTGCTGGGGGAGGGCAGACAGGCGAATTTCACCGTGGATACGTTCGGAAGAGAAATTACGGGGATCTCGACAGAGGTTCGCAGCATCGACGGCAGCCGGCTGATCGAGAACAGTGAAGTCACCGGATGGAAGGCAAATGGGAAAAGCTTTTCCGTTTCCCTTACGTTAAAAGACCTGATCGACACGAATACACAATACAGTCTGACCCTGATCCTGGAACTGGAAGGGGAACAGAAGGTATATTATTATACGACTATTTTATGGAATGATGATGTGCATATTTCGGAAATCCTGGAATTTGCGACAGATTTCCACGGAAAATTATACGACAAGGAAGTGGCCAAGGAACTGACGAAATATCTGGAACCGAATTCCAAGCTGACAGATAACGGCACTTTTCATAAAGTGAATATTCACAGCAGCTTTCAGCAGATCACCTGGGGCAGTCTGGAACCGGTCCAGGAGGACGCGGCTTCCATCCGGCTGACACAGATCAGTGGGAATGTGGCCTCTCTGCTGATGGATTTTGTGGTATCCACTGGAGAGGGCAAAAATAAGATATACTACAATGTCGAAGAGTATTACAGAGTCAGATATACTTCGGAGAGAATGTATCTGCTGGATTATGAGCGTACCATGACACAGATCCCGGATACTACCCGGATGTATGCCAATGACAAGATCCTTCTGGGAATCACGGATGAAAATGTGGATATGATGGAGAGCGCGGATGGCAATACCGTGGTGTTCTCCGATATGGGGCAGTTACTCAGCTATAATGCGGCTACCAACGGACTGACAGTGATCTTCTCCTTCTATGATAAAGATAATGCCGACCGGCGGACTCTGTATGACAATCATGGCATCAAGATTCTGGATGTAGACGAGGGCGGTAATGTGAAATTTGCCGTGTATGGTTACATGAATCGCGGAAGACATGAGGGAGAGACCGGCATTCAGATCATCAGCTATGACAATTCGCTGAATACGATCGAGGAAGAAGTCTATATCCCATATTCCAAGAGCTATGCGGTGCTGAAGGATGAGATGGAACAGCTGCTGTACCGGAACAGACAGCAACATGTATATTTTTTCCTGGAAAACGGTGTCTATGATGTGGATCTGGAGAATCGCAGCGCTGAACAGCTGGTAAGTATAAGACAGGATGACAGCCTTCAGGTATCGGAGAACCATGAGATCATCGTATGGCAGGAAGGGGATGACATCAACCACAGCAACCAGCTGAATGTCCGGAATCTGAATACCGGAGAACAGACAGTGATCCGGGCGGAGGACGGTGAGGCTATCCGGCCGCTTGGCTTCATGGGAGAAGATATTATCTACGGCGTGGCCAGGGAGAGCGACATCCGGACAGAGAATTCCGGACAGATCTTTTACCCCATGTATAAGGTCTGCATCAGCAATTCTTCCGGAGATAATCTGAAGGAATACGGACAGGATGGCATCTACATCGTGGATTGCGCCATCGAGGGCAATCAGATCACCCTGTCGAGAATACAGCGTTCTGAGAACGGCAGCTATCAGGAGATCCTGGATGACCAGATCATGAACAATGTGGAAGAAGAGCCGGGACAGAATAAAGTAGTCACAGCGGATATTGATATTTATGAGAGATATGTGCAGATACAGACCAAGACAACCATTGATACCAAGACTATCAAGGTGCTGAATCCGAAGGAGGTCGTATTTGAGGGCGGAAGAGAACTGACACTGGATGCGGTCAGCGAAGTTTCCAGATATTATGTATACAATGCTTATGGGGTACAGGGCATTTACAGTGCTCCCGGGAAAGCGGTGAAGGAAGCCTACGATTCCGCCGGGGTTGTTGCGAACGACCGAGGAATTACGGTATGGCTGAAGGGCAATCGTGTCAGCAGGAACCAGATCATGGCAATCAAGGAAGAAAGTGTCACGGACCAGAAGAACAGCCTGACGGTATGTCTGGACAATATCCTGCGGCATGCCGGAATCACCCGCAACACCGAATATGACCTGGCGCAGGGCAAGACGGCAATACAGATTCTGGAAGAAAATATGACAGGCGTACAGGTACTGGATCTGAGCGGCTGTAGTCTGGATGCGGTACTGTATTATGTGAATCAGGATATTCCGGTACTGGCGATCCTGGAGGATGGCGAGGCGGTGCTGGTGACCGGATTTAATGAATTCAACGTTGTCATCATGGAGCCGTCCACCGGAAAGTTGTACAAAAAGGGAATGAACGATGCTACAACATGGTTCGCGGAGAACGGCAATCATTTTATTTCCTATATGAAAATAGATAATTAAATACAAGTGGACAGCAAAAGGCGCCCGGAACCTGTGAAAGGATCCGGACGCCTTTTTGGCGGGATGACCGCTTATTTCTGTACGTCAAAAATGTATTTGCGGTATTTCTGTAACACGGTGCGTAACAGCATGCCGAGCACTCCGCAGGAAATGATCTCACCGATACCCACAGTCAGCATGAAATAAGGAATGCTACCCTCTAAATGATACACATAAGCCAGCACGAAAGGAACGATGATGGTGTTGGCGATGATGGGAGGCAGGGGAGCCAGCCATTTGTTCTTATCACGCAGCAGATATGTGCCGAAGGCACCGATCAGGGTTGCGAGACTGCCGAAGATAATGTCGAGCAGCATACAGCCGGTCATGGTATTGCTGATGATACATCCCAGGAAAAGTCCCGGTATGGCAGCAGGGGTAAATACGGGAAGAATAGTCAGGGCTTCCGAGAAGCGGACCTGAATGGCATAATTTGCCAGTCCCAGAGCGTTGGCTAACATGGTCAGCACAACATAGAGAGCAGCAATCACCGCTCCGTGTACGAGGTACAGTACTTTCTTGTTCATTTGTTTTCTCCTTTAGTTTTTATTTACGTGTGGAAGGTCCCGAACACACGAATGGATTTCCGAAAAGCCTTGATTTCAGGGCGTTTCAGCCTTATCAGTATATCAGTATTCCGGAAAAAGTCAAGCCCGGGTACAAGGATTTTTGTAAATGGTGAATTTTATTGACGAAATCAAAAGAGAGTGTTAAGATAATAATAAAAGAAAAGAGTGTTACCGTACAGCAACGGTTCACCTGGTTTTTAGTTACAGATCAAGAAAGCAACCTATTCCTGGCGAGGGCGGTTGCTTTTTTGATGTTTATGTTTCCGTGCAGTCTGTACGATACTGATAAGCGTTACGATGATACTGATGATCGTAACAACAATACCGACAATGCCTACCATTGTTTCCAGCATCTTATGTACCTTTCAATAGATTTCCCATCTGTATCACCTCCAATAATACTGGAAGCTCTCAAAATGTCATCATTTTGGCGAAAGGTGAACCGCTTACCGTTTTGGTAACACTCCACTATTATTATAAAATACAATGCCGGGAATAGATACTTTAGATTCGGAAAATAAGTAACGAAATATGCCATGCGGAAATTGGCTGTTTTCCCGAAAATAAAATTTGTGCAAAATAACCAATAGTTGCATTTTCCACATAAAAATGCGAAAATATAGGATAGTGCATTGATTGCAAGGAAGTAAGGAGAAAGCTATGTATATTATCGCAGGGTTGGGAAATCCAGGCAAAGAATATGAAAATACCAGACATAATATCGGGTTTGATGTCATAGACAGATTATCAGAGGAAGAAAATATCGCCGTCATGGAGAGTAAGCATAAGGCGCTGATCGGCAAGGGCTATGTGGCCGGACAGAAGGTGATCCTGGCGAAGCCCCAGACTTTCATGAATCTGAGCGGTGAGAGCATCCGGGAGATCGTGGATTATTACAAGGTGGATGACACCGCGGAACTGATCGTGATCTCCGACGATATCAGTCTGGATGTGGGACAGATCCGTATCCGCAAAAAAGGCAGCGCCGGTGGCCATAACGGCCTCAAGAATATCATCAAAATGTTAGGGCATGATACTTTTATCCGCGTGCGTATGGGCGTGGGAGAGAAGCCGAAGAATTTCGATCTGGCAGACTACGTGCTGGGACATTTTCCGGCGGAGGAACGAAGCATCATGGACGAAGCGGCGAAGACCGCAGCAGAAGCTATCCGTATGATCATCACTGAGAATGCGGATGCAGCCATGAACCATTTTAACAGTAAGAAAGCGTAACGGTTGTATAGTAAGAGGAAAAAGCGATGCAGGCACTGATTGCGCCACTGAAAGAACTGGCGGAATATGATGAGATCCGGAAAGTGACCAGACAGGGAAAAGGAACCGTAGCTCTGTCCGGCTGTGTGGACTCCCAGAAACTTCATATGATCTACGGACTCAGCGATGGCCTGAAATACAAGGTCATCGTTACTTATAGTGACTTAAAGGCCAAAGAGATCTACGAGGAATACCGCTTTTATGACAGAAATGTCATGCTGTATCCGGCGAAGGACCTGATCTTTTTCCAGGCGGATATCCACGGCAATCAGCTGGTGCAGAAGCGGATCAAGACCCTGCGCAGAGTCGTGGAGGGTAAGCCGGTCACCATTGTTACCACCTATGCGGCACTGATGACACCGCAGGTATTGTGGGAGGAGAAAGACATCATCCGCACCGAGCGGGGCGGCAGTCTGGACGAGAGCAAACTGGCATCCAGACTGGTGGCTATGGGATATGAGAAAGCCTATCAGGTGGAAAGCCCGGGGCAGTTCTCCATCCGTGGCGGCATTGTGGATATCTTTGATCTGACGGAGGAAAACCCCTATCGTATCGAACTGTGGGGAGATGAGGTGGAGTCCATCCGCAGCTTCGACATCCTGAGCCAGCGTTCCATTGAGAAGCTGGAAAGCATCACTGTCTACCCGGCCACAGAGTTTGTACTGTCGGAAGAGCAGATCCGCAAGGGCATCAGTAAGCTTGAAAAAGAAGCAGACAAACAGGAAAAAATCTTCCGGGATGCCCACCAGCCGGAGGAAGCCCACAGGATCGCCACACAGGTCAGCGAATTGAAAGAGCAGCTGCTGGAGTTCCAGAGTAAGATCAATCTGGAAGGCTACATCCGTTATTTTTATGAAAATACGGTAACCATGCCGGAACTGCTGTCAGATATGGCGGGGCGTTCTCTTGTCTTCTACATCGATGAACCGGCGAGAGTGAAGGAACAGGCGGATGCCATCGAACTGGAATTCCGGGAGAGCATGGAACAACGTGCCAGAAAAGGTTATGTGCTGCCGGGACAGATGAACATTCTCTACAGTGGGGAACAGGTAGCGGCTACTTTAGAGAAAAATGCCGTGGTGACCCTGGCTACCATGGAGACCAAGTACGGATATTTCAAGAAAGAAATGCATGTGGATATTGCTGCCCGCAACATCGCCCCTTATAACAACAGCTTTGAAGCACTGGTCAAGGATCTGAAAAAATATAAAAAGAACGGCTACCGGGTGCTGCTGTTGTCCGGTTCCCGTACCAGAGCCAGACGTCTGGCGGAGGATCTGCGGAACACCGAGGATGCCGGACTGACAGCAGTATACACAGAAGACCCCATGAGGGAAGTACAGCCGGGAGAGATCCTGACCTATTACGGGCATGTGAACAAGGGCTTTGAGTATCCCTGGCTGAAATTCGTGGTGCTGTCCGAGAGTGATATTTTCGGAGCGGAGAAGCGTAAGAAAAAGAAGAAAAAGCTCTATCAGGGGCAGAAGATCAATGATTTCAACGACCTGAAGATCGGGGATTATGTGGTACATGAGACCCACGGACTGGGCATCTATAAGGGCATCGAGAAGGTAGAGGTAGACAAGGTCGTCAAGGATTACCTCAAGATCGAATACCGGGACGGCGGCAATCTGTACATTCTGGCCACCGGACTGGATGTGATCCAGAAGTACGCCTCCGCCGATGCAGCGAAGAAGCCGAAGCTGAACAAACTGGGCGGCAAGGAATGGGAACACACCAAGACGAAGGTACGCAGTGCCGTCAGCGCCGTGGCGAAGGATCTGGTGGAATTATACGCTGTCCGACAGCAGAGCGAGGGCTATGCTTTTGGAAAAGATACGGTGTGGCAGCGGGAGTTCGAGGAAATGTTCCCCTTTGAAGAGACAGAGGATCAGCTGAATGCCATCGCGGACACCAAGGCGGATATGGAAAGCCATCGGATCATGGACCGCCTGATCTGCGGAGATGTGGGCTACGGCAAGACCGAGATCGCCATCCGGGCCGCTTTCAAGGCTGTGCAGGAGGGAAAACAGGTGGTCTATCTGGTGCCCACCACCATTCTGGCACAGCAGCATTACAACACCTTTGTGCAGAGAATGAAGGATTTTCCCATCAACATCGCATTGATGAGCCGTTTCCGTACGCCATCGGAGATCAAAAAGACGGTGAAGGATCTGGAAAAGGGCATGGTGGATATCGTGATCGGTACCCACAGAGTATTATCTGCGGATGTGAAGTTCAAGGATCTGGGTCTGCTGATCATTGACGAGGAACAGCGTTTCGGTGTGGCCCATAAGGAGAAGATCAAGAAATTAAAAGAAAACGTGGACGTGCTGACCCTGACGGCAACCCCCATTCCCCGGACACTGCATATGAGCCTGATCGGTATCCGGGATATGAGCGTGCTGGAGGAGGCCCCCAATGACCGACTGCCGATCCAGACTTTTGTCTGCGAATACAATGACGAACTGGTGAGAGAGGCCATTGTCCGGGAAATGGCCCGGGGCGGACAAGTCTACTATGTCTACAATCGGGTGAACAATATTGCGGATATCGCGGCACAGATCGCAAAGCTTGTGCCGGAAGCCAACGTTGCATACGCCCATGGACAGATGAAGGAACACGAACTGGAGCGGATCATGTTTGATTTCATTAACGGAGAGATCGATGTGCTGGTGTCCACCACCATCATAGAGACCGGACTGGATATTTCCAATGTCAACACCATGATCATCCACGATTCGGACAATCTGGGATTGTCCCAGCTGTATCAGCTCAGAGGCCGTGTGGGGCGTTCCAACCGGAATGCCTATGCTTTTCTGATGTACAAGCGGGATAAGATGTTAAAAGAAGTGGCGGAAAAGCGGCTGGCGGCCATCAAGGAATTTACGGATCTGGGCAGCGGCTTCAAGATCGCCATGCGTGATCTGGAGATCCGCGGCGCCGGTAATCTGCTGGGATTAAGTCAGCACGGACATATGGAGGCCGTGGGATATGACCTGTACTGCAAGATGCTGAACGAAGCGGTGCAGAACCTGAAGGGCATTCATACGGCAGTGGATTTCGCTACGGTGATCGATCTGGATGTGGATGCTTACATTCCGGCGGAATACATTGTCAACGAGACACAGAAGCTGGATATTTACAAACGGATCGCCGGCATCGAGACGATAAAAGAACGGGATGACATGAAGGATGAGTTGCTGGACCGCTTCGGCAACATCCCCAAGGCAGTGGACAATCTGCTGCGGATCGCCCTGATCCGTATGGCGGCCCACGGTCTGGACATGACGGAGATCAAGGGCAAGAACGAACGCATTACCTTCAACTTCCGGCCGGATGCGAAGATCGATCCCCGCAAGATTCCGGATTTCCTGAAAAAGCATAAGGACGAATTAAGCTTTACCGCTTACGGCAATCCGTTTTTTACCTATAAGTATAAAAAGACGGGACTGGTGGAGACCGATGCGGAGCTTTTGATGGGCAGAACCGAGGAATTATTGGAAGAAATGAAAGAATTGGTGCTGGAAACAGAGCCGGTTCAGAATAATTAAGAGAGTTTTATGGGACTTTAAAAATGATACCTTTTTATCAGAACAGGGAACGAAAGGATTCTGATAAGGAGGTATTTTTTATGAAAGGATATGTGACTGCCAGCGGATATATGGGATATGTGGAGAATGAATATATCTTATTTGCCAGCGAGGATGATTATTTTGAATATGTGGATTCGTTAAATTTTTAATTAATGTCCAGTGTCTTTACCGGGGCTGTGTATATGTGATATAGTACAAATGTAAAGAAAAATGTAAGGGGTTTCAATGCTGCACTGTAAGGAGTAGCGGTGAAATTCTGATAAAGCATTTGGCAAAATATGCAGATGGGAGTTTATATTATGGAACTGACTGAGAAGAAGGAATTTGACCTGCTCTCCCTGGGAGAGATCATGCTGAGATTATCACCGCCCGACAATGAGCGTATTACCAGAGGCGACAGCTTCAGCAAGCAGGCAGGAGGCGCAGAACTGAATGCCATTACCGGTGCGGCAATGCTGGGATTGCGCTGCGGTATCATTTCCAAGCTTCCGGCCAATGACCTGGGTGTATATATCAAGAACCGTGTACGTCTCTGCGGTGTCAGCGATGACTATCTGGTATACGATGATGACAAGGATGCCAGACTGGGCGTGTACTACTATGAGAATGGTGCTTACCCCAGAAAGCCCCGTATTGTATATGACCGTAAGAATACCTCCATCAACAAGCTGACCGTTGATGACTATGATGACAAGATCTACAGCGATACCCGCTGTTTCCATACCAGCGGCATTACACTGGCGCTGAGCCCCGAGCTGAGAGCAACCGCTGTTGAGATGATCAAGCGTTTCAAGGCACAGGGAGCCATCATCTCCTTTGATGTGAACTTCCGTGGGAACTTGTGGACCGGTGCTGAGGCGAAGGAATGCATCGAATCCATTCTGCCTTATGTGGACATCTTCTTCTGCTCCGAGGACACGGCGCGTCTGACCTTCCTGAAGGAAGGCGATGCCAAGAGCATTATGAAGAGCTTCACGGAGGAGTATCCGATCTCCATCGTGGCATCCACACAGCGTATTGTACATAGCCCGAAGCGTCATACCTTCGGCTCCATTATCTACAGTGCCAAGGATGATACCTATTATGAGGAAGCACCTTACACCGATATCGAAGTCGTAGACCGCATCGGAAGCGGTGACGCTTATATCTCCGGTGTCCTGTACGGACTGTTGGCACATTCCGGTGAGTATCAGAGAGCACTGGAATATGGCAATGCCATCAGCGCACTTAAGAACACCATCCCCGGTGACCTGCTGTGCACCGACTTAAAGGAGATCCAGGGGATCATCAAGGAGCACAAGTCCACCGGACGTATTGCGGAGATGGACCGCTAAAGCATTTCCCCTTCTTATCTGATCGAACAAATAGAAAACACAAAGCTCTGCCATGTTAATTTAAGTGCATGGCAGGGCTTTTTCTGTTTATTTTTAACAAAATTGAGCCTAAAATATATTAAAAAGTCTGCTATACAAGGTTAAATTAGTTTGATATACTAAAGACTGATATATTACTAAAAGCAGGATATTATCAGACGGAAGATTTGAGAAACGGAAGGGAGACAGCAACTTGGAAAAGGAAGATCGTATCCGGCAGAAAGAGCAACGGAAAGAACTGTCTCCTGCCGAGAAATGGCAGTATTTTATAGATTATTACCTGTGGATCACCATAGGTGTGGCAGCGGGGATTGCTGTTGTTATTTTCCTGATCGTACATTTTGCCACCAAGACCAGCTTCGTCATGGGAGTCATGGCAGTGAATACGGACGGAGAGCACATCGAAGCCACCGGTCCGGATTATTTTACGGATTTCCTGCGGGAGCACGGTGTGACTTCCAAACGGGATGTGGTCAACTTAAACTATACGATCTGGATCGATCCCAACTCGGATTCCGATGTGGATTCCACGAATCTCAGCACGATCCAGGTATTGTTCATGACCCGGTCGGTGGATGTGTTTTTTTCTGACGAAGAGTTTTTGAAGCTCATGGGCGGCACGGATTATCTGGCGGACCTGCGGGATTATCTGCCGGAGGAACTGCTGGCCCAATACGAGGATCAGCAGATCACGGTGCACACCATGACGGGAGAAACGATTGTGGCAGGGATCCGGCTGGAGAACAACGAATGGGTAAGGAAGACCGGATGGTATCAGGAGACCGCAGCCGTGGGGCTGGCGGATGGCATGAAGAATCCGGAGCTGGCAGTGGCACTGTTGGAGGAGATCCTACAGTAGTTCCGTCACGGCTGCCTGCGCCTGCGGCAGATGATGCGCTGTGGGAACGTGGATGACAGAGCACGATGGGAACAGAAAGACATGGAGTATAAATAGGGCATGGAAAACATGGACGCAAAAGGAAATGACAGAAAACACTATCGGGGAATCGAGAAACAGACGGACAATCCGTTTTTGAACCTGTATCACATTGATGCCCTGGGACGGGACGGAACACCGTTTCATTATTATTTTGCGTCCCGAAATGATGAAAACAATATCAAACACAAGACCCACAGTATGCGCCCCGAGGGCATGGCGGTCTACGCAGTGACAGAGGACGGAGAGAAACTGGTGCTGGTGCGTCAGTACCGGTATCCCGTGAATGATTATCTGTATGAATTGCCGGCGGGACTGATCGAGCCGGAGGAGACCGCTTCGGAGGCCGCCTGTCGGGAAATGATCGAGGAGACCGGCTGGAAACTGGAAGTCTACGAAGGCGGAGAACCGGCTTTCCGAAGAGGATTTTTCCTGGCACAGGGGCTGACAGACGAGAGCGGCAGCATGATTTTCGGAACCGTGACAGAGAATGTGGGACAGCAGATGGAAAATACCGAGGATATTCAGGTGATCCTGGCAGACAGACAGGAAGTACTTCGTATCCTGCGGGAAGAACGGGTGTCCATGCGCTGTGGACTGATGCTGATGCAGTTTTTGAAGACAGAACCGGAAGCACCGTTTGCTTTTTTATATTTGTGACAGAACCCTTGGGCGATTTATTATTCGGAAATGCCCGGAAGAACCGATATTGTGAAAACGGCTATTGGTTATTAATTTTTATAAAGGAAGAGGTAAATTATGGCAATCAGATACATCGAACAGGACAGAACCTTCTGGTTGGACACGGAACACACCAGCTATCTTCTGGCAATTGTAGATCAGGAGAATTTTGTGGGACACGTATATTACGGTCAGAAATTGCAGTATACCGAGAATACACCGGCACCGGTATATTTGCTGCGTATGGGAGAAGCACCCTTCGTTCCGTCACAGAATAACAGAGAGCGTGTGTCATTTCTGGATTCTTTCCCCATGGAATATCCGGGAAACGGTCTGGGAGATTACAGAGAAAGCGCCATTTCCGTGCGGACAGCACAGGGACATGTAGGAGTGCAGTTACAGTATGTCTCTCATGAGATCGTAAAGGAGAAGCCGGCACTGCCGGGACTTCCTTCCACATTTCCGGGGGATGAGGACTGCGATACCCTGATCCTACATCTGGCGGATCCGGTCATCGGTCTGGCTGCAGACCTGATCTATACTACATTTGAAGAGGAAGATGTGATCACCCGCAGTGTGATCCTGAAAAATACGGCAGGGCAGCCTATTTATGTGACAAAAGTTATGTCTGCCTGTCTGGATCTGGACGGCACGGATGAAAAGTATGACATTCTTACGCTGCACGGCTCCTGGGGGAGAGAGCGCCAGATGGAGAGAAGAAGTCTGATGCACGGCAAACAGAGTGTTGGCTCCGTGCGGGGAGAATCTTCCCATCAGGAGCATCCCTTTATCGCACTGCTTTCTGCGGATGCCACGCAGGATGCCGGTGAAGTCTACGGTATGCACTTTGTATACTCCGGCAATTTTCTGGCACAGGCAGAGCTGTCACAGTTCGACTCCATCCGTATGACTATGGGGATCCATCCGGAGAATTTTGTATGGAAGCTGGAGCAGGGAGAAAGCTTTGCTGCGCCCGAAGTAGTAATGACTTATTCTTCAGAGGGGCTTAGCGGTATGACACATCATTATCATGATATGTACCGCGAGCATCTGATCCGTGGAGAATACCGGGATAAAAAGCGTCCGATTCTGATCAATAACTGGGAAGCTACGTACTTTGATTTTAACACCGATAAATTATTAAAGATTGCAAAGCAGGCATCAAAGCTCGGCATTGAGATGCTGGTCATGGATGACGGCTGGTTCGGACACCGTAACGATGACAGTACCAGCCTGGGTGACTGGAAGGTCAATGAACAGAAGCTTCCGGGAGGCCTGAAGCCTCTGGTGGATCAGGTCAATGCTCTGGGAATGAAGTTTGGTATCTGGTTTGAGCCGGAGATGATCTCCCCGGATTCGGATCTGTACAGAGAGCATCCCGATTGGGCCATCGCCATTCCGGGACGGGCAGGCAGCTTATGCCGGAACCAGTATGTTCTGGATCTGTCCCGTAAGGAAGTCAGAGACCATGCCTTTGAAAGCGTGGCGGCAGTGCTGCACAGCGCCAATATCGAATATGTAAAATGGGATATGAACCGGCAACTGTCGGATCTGGGAAGCGTGGAACTGCCCGCAGACCGTCAGGGTGAACTGTATCACAGATATGTGCTGGGAGTCTATGAACTGCAGGAGAGACTGCTGGCAGAATTCCCTCATCTGCTTCTGGAGAACTGTTCCGGTGGCGGAGCGAGATTCGACCCAGGTATGTTGTATTACAGTCCGCAGATCTGGTGCTCCGATGATATGGATGCCATCGAGCGGTTGAAGATCCAGGAAGGAACAATGTTATTGTATCCGCTGTCCACCATGGGCGCCCATGTGTCGGACTGCCCGAATCATACGGTGGGCAGAGTGACACCTTTCGAGACCAGAGGGCATGTGGCGCTGGCAGGCACCTTTGGCTACGAACTGGATATCACGAAGATCCCGGAGGAGGACAGACAGCAGATTCCCGCACAGACCGCCATGTATCACAAATACAACGATCTGATCCGCAGAGGGGACTATTACCGGATCGCCTCTTTCCTGGAAAATGGAAACTACGACTGTTACATGGTAGCCTCCAAGGATCGGACAGAGGCACTGGTAACCTATGTACAGGTACTTTCCCGGCCCAACTTCCACAGCAGAAGAGTACGTCTGAAAGGACTGGCACCGGAGAAGCAGTACCGTATCGAGGAGACAGGGGAAGTCTCTGGCGGTGATGTGCTGATGCAGGCGGGATTATTGGTGGCACCTTTGTGGGGGGACTATCGCAGCAGGCTGATCCACCTGACCGAGGTGTAAAATTAAGGCAGTGACATGCCTTGACAAACGATTTTTAGAAATCTAATATGGAAGTATAATTGACGATTTATCGGGAAATGTGTAAAAAACAGCGATAAGGAGTACAAGATTATGGCAAAAGCAGTAAAATTAGCAGATATCGCAGAGAGAGTTGGAGTCAGCACAGTAACAGTGTCCAAGGCATTGTCCGGACAAAAGGGTGTCAGCGAGGAAGTCCGGGAGAAGATCCGCAGTATTGCGGAGGAACTGGGTTATCAGCAGCCGTCAGCGGCAAGAAAAAGTCAGAACCAGAAGAGCTACAATATCGGTATTCTGATCTCTGAGAGATTCCTTGATAAATATGAATCGTTTTACTGGCAGATGTACCAGGTGGTAGCTACCAGAGCCACGGCAAAGGAATGCTTTACCATGCTGGAGGTCATCGGAATGTCAGAGGAAGAGAACGGCAGAATGCCGAAGCTGGTACAGGAACGCAAGGTGGATGGCATTATCGTTATCGGTAAGATGATGGATACTTACCTGCAGCATCTGAATACAGAAGCCGGGATCCCGGTGATCTATCTGGATTATTATAACGGAAGGGAAGCCAGTGACTCTGTGATCTCCAACAGCTACTACGGAACCTATGAGCTGACCTACTATCTGTATCGGATGGGACATCGCAAAATTGCTTATGTGGGAACTTTACTTGCCACCGAGAGTATCACGGATCGTTATTTCGGTTACCAGAAAGCATTGCTGGAACTGGGGCTGGAACAAAAGAGAGAATGGGTGCTGGATGACCGTCATATTGAGACCGGCAAGATCGATACGGTGAATATGTTGCAGATTCCCAAGGATATGCCCACGGCCTTCGTATGCAACTGCGATCTGACCGCCAGCTTACTCATCAAGAAGCTGAGAGAGAACGGATACCGTGTGCCGGAGGATATTTCCGTGGTAGGTTTTGATAACTACCTGTATCCCGGCCTCAGCGACATCCGCATTACTACGTATGAAGTAGATATGGGAGAGATGGCGAGAAGAGCCCTTCATAATATGATCAAGAAGATCACCAGTGATAATTATAAGTCCGGAGTTACCGTGGTGGAAGGCCGACTGGTACTGAAGGACAGTGTGTCTCACGTATAGACTGCGGTGCATTCTGCCTGTAGACGAAGGGTGTGACACCGGTGTGCTTTTTGAACAGGTGGATGAAATGATTGGTATTGTCGATGCCTACCATAGCCCCCACCTCGTGAATTGGATTATCCGTAGATAGGAGCAGTGATTTTGCTGCTTCTATTTTTTTCCCTTGAAGATATTGCAGCGGGGAAGTATGGAATGTAGCGGAGAATTCCCGACACAGACGGTAGCGGCTGATGCCCAAAGTCTGCTCAAAGTATTCCAAAGAGTGATTTTCAGCATAGTTTTCCTCAAAATCCGCTTTCATGGACAGCAGATAAGAAGGAATGGGCTTCACATCCCGGGAGACGGACAGGGCGGACAGCATCAGTTCTACGAACATGTCGGTCAGCTCCCGGTGAAGCTGTATCTGCTCTGCAGGAGTCGGGGTGAATGAAAATTTGGTCAGCTGCTGCATCCGCTGTGAAACGCAGGAGCCGATGGGAATCGGGTAACAACAGGTAAAAGCAGCCTGAAATATGCTATAATAAGAAGAAAGCTCCGCTCCACTTAAGAAAAACATCTGAAAACGCCACTTTCCCTGCAACAGCCGGAGAGAGAACCCCTGGCTGCAATCTAAGAACAACAGATGCTCGTGATCCAGGACCACCTCGCTGCCCAGGGTAGTAAGGACGGCACTGCCCTCTAAGGTGTAAAGCAGCAGATATGAGGGAAAAGGGTTCCATTCATAATAGAAAGGATCCGAGAGCCGGAATTCTCCACCGGCCAGGGGCAGTAAAAAGCTCTTGTCTTCCAGGGATACTTTATAGATCTGCCCCAGCAGGATTTCCGGGGAACGCTGCCCCTCCACATCGGAGGAAGTGTGCCTCAATGCATTGAGAAAAGTGGTGGAAATGTTCATACAAAAACCTTGCCTTTCCGCAATCTTCAAACTTCGGCTGCTTTAGCAGCTTGTGCAGGAACAAAACTTCATGTGAAGAATTTATTTTTCACACTAGAAACATGCTTTTTTGAAAAAATTAATTAAGCTTAAATACATTATAAGCCATTATTTAAGCTGTTTCAATGACAAAGGATGCAAAGAAAACAAAATTAGTTAATTAAATCAGCTAATTTAATTCAAATTAATTACTTTAATTGTATAATATGTACAAAACATAGGCATAGAACTTGTGAAAATAGAAGATAATAACGAAAATAGCAAGAATAAGAGATTAAAAACAAGAATAGTTGATGATTAATTAATATGATTATGTATAATTAAATTAAGTTACAAAACAGTAAACGCTATCAAATATAGCAAAAAACAAGGAGGCTAAATCCTCTCCTCGTCAGAGGACTCGGATTTTCCTTCGGAAAACTAGGAGGATTTCTTATGAAGATGAAAAAGTTTTTAGCTCTTTCCACAGCATCAGTCATGGCACTGTCTATGGCAGCATGTGGAAGCACAGACAACGGCGGCGCCGCTGAGAGTTCTGTAGCAAGCACCACTCCCGCAACTGCAGAAGCTTCCAGCGAGGCTGCAGCACCTGCAGAGGTTACCAGCCTGAATTACGCAGAGCTTACTTTGGGTGAGGATTACACCGACATTACCACGACCATTAAGGTCCTGACTAACCGTACCGACCTGTTAGAGGACGGCGCAGCAGTTCCTTTCCAGACTTACATTGATGCATTCAACGAGATGTATCCCAACATCACTGTTGATATTGAAGGTATCACCGACTATGCAAGTGATACGCTGCTTCGTCTGCAGGGTGGTGACTGGGGCGATGTTATGTTTATCCCCGCAGTTGACAAGGCTGACTTAAGCACATACTTCCTTCCTCTTGGAACTACTACCGAGATGGACGGACAGCTGAACTACTACAACCAGATGTACGAAGGCACTGTATACGGTGTTCCTTACACCGCAGGTGTTAGCGGTGGTATCGTATATAACAAGGCAGTATTCGAAGCAGCAGGAATCACTGAGATGCCTAAGACTCCCGAAGATTTCATCGCAGCATTAAAGCAGATCAAAGAGTATGACAGCTCCATCATTCCTCTGTACACCAACTACGCAGCTGGCTGGGCAATGGGCGGCCAGTGGGATCCCGCTATCAGCGGCAGTGCTACCGGAGACAGCACTTATATGAACCAGAAGTTACTGCACACAGCCAATCCTTTTGCTGATCCCGGCGACGGAACAGGCGCTTACAACGTATACAAAGTAATGTACGATGCAGTTGCTGAAGGCCTTACCGAGGAAGACTACTCCACCACGGACTGGGAAGGTTGTAAGGGTATGATCAACAATGGTCAGATCGCTTGCATGGTTCTTGGCTCCTGGGCAGTTCCTCAGATGAAGGAAGCCGGTGACAACGCTGACGACATCGCTTATATGCCTTTCCCTATTACCCTGACCAGCGGTAAGCAGGCAGCATCTGTAGGCCCTGACTACAGCTTTGGTATCAATGCCAGCACCACCGAAGACAATCAGGCAGCAGCTCTGTGCTTCGTTAAGTTCATGACAGAAGAATCCGGATTCTCCTATGACTGCGGCGGACTTCCCGTTGCTATCAAGGATACCAGATTACCGGATTTCTACGCAGCATTCAAGGGTATCGACTTTGTAGTGGATGAGCCTGCGATCGAAGGCGAAGAGGATCTGTTAAACGAGCTGAATGCTGAAAGTGGTCTTAACATCAACAACAACGGTGAGACCAAGCTGCAGGAGCTGGTAGAGTGTGCAGCAGATGGTTCCAAGACCTATGATGAGATCATCGACGAGTGGAACGAAGAGTGGACTTCCGCACAGGAGAGCTGTGGTGTAGAGATCCAGTAATTAATAGGTAACTAATTTAATCTTCTGAAGTGAGAGGGAACCATTTATCCGGTTCCCTCTTATCTAAGAGAGAAGGGTATGGAGGTATTTCGATGAGTGCAGAGACAATGAAGAAAACAAAAAAACCCTTCAGCATGAAAAAATGGGTAAAGAGCAGGAACGGACAACAGACCATCGTCATACTGTCCTTCATGATCATTCCCCTGCTTTTGCTGTTCGTGTTCACCTATCTTCCTTTTGGAGAGATGGTAAAATTCAGTTTTTATAAAATGAAATATGCTACCCCGGTAGACAAAAGACAGTTTGTAGGATTTCGGAACTACATCGACGTATTTAAGAAAGATGAATGCTTCAGTGCTTTGAAGCTGAGCCTTTATTACATGGCAGGCGCAATGGTGCAGCTGGTACTTGCGTTGTACCTGGCAACGATCCTTAGCTTTAAGACCAAGTTTGGCAATATGTTCAAGGGATTCATGTTCTTCCCTTATCTGATCAGTGGTATTGCCATTGGATTTATCTTCAAATTCTTCTACACCAGAGGATTTGTATTCGATACGGTATTACAGTGGTGTGGATTTAACTTAGAAAGTCTTCCGTTCTGGCTGAAGGACAAGAGCGTTAACAATATCTCTCTGGTGGCTTCCTCGGTATGGCGTTATTACGGCAACAACATGGTACTCTTCATCGGTGCCATCATGTCCGTGGACTCCGAGATGTACGAGGCAGCAGAGCTGGACGGTGCCAATAAATTCCAACAGTTTATACATATTATCTTACCCAGCATTAAGACCATCGTTACGCTGAACGTGATCCTGTCTATCACAGGTTCCCTGAGTGCTTTCGATCCTCCCTACGTTATCACCAAGGGTGGCGGCGGAACCGCAACCTACTTCGTATTGATGGACAAGATCGCACATACCAACCAGCAGGTAGGTCTGGCGTCTGCTATGGCGGTGGTACTGTTACTGATCATTTTTGCAGCAACAATTTTACAAAAGCTTTTCTTCAAACTGGTATTTAGAAGCTCCGATGCGGATAATGAAGAATATACCAGAAGAAAACGGCTCAGAAGAGAGAGAAGATGGAAGAAGGAGGCAGTGTAAAATGGCAAAGATGAAAACTAACCACAAACATTACAGCGCAGGCGCTGTCATCTGGATCATCATTAAATATTTCAGCCTGGTATTTTTCTCCTTCGTGGCACTTTTGCCTATTGTATCCTGTGTCATCACAGCATTCAAGACCGATGCAGAATATCAGAGCACCAATGTTATGACCCTGCCGGAAAGCTGGCTGAACTTCCAGAACTTTATTGATGCATTTAACCGTGCCAATATGGGCAGAGCCTATCTGAATTCAGCGATCATCCTGGTATTTGTACTGTTAGGCTCCGTCCTGGTGGGAACACAGCTCGCTTATGTACTGAACCGATTCAAGTTCCCCGGCAACGGCCTGATCCGCAGCCTGTTCCTGTTCGCAACCCTCCTTCCCGGAATTGCCATGCAGGTATCTGTGTACCAGATCATGAGTAACCTTGGATTTATCAATCATCTGTATGGTTATATCATTATGAGTATGGGTACGGATGTTATCTCCATCTACATCTTCATCCAGTTCATGGAAAACATTTCGGTATCGTTGGATGAATCCGCATTTATTGACGGAGCCTCCTATTTTACCATTTACTGGAAGATCATTCTTCCGCTTCTGAAGCCCGCTATCGTAACTTCGATGGTGCTTAAGGGAGTAGGCGTATATAACGAGTATTATTGCGCCAGTCTGTATCTGCAGGACAAGAGGACTCTCGGTGTGGTAGCAACCTCCCTGTATACCTTCACCGGACCTCTTGGCAGCAAATACAATCTGATCTGTGCAGGTGTACTGATGTCTCTGCTGCCTGCATTGATCGTATTCCTGCTCTGTCAGAAACAGATTTACAGTGGAATCACCTCCGGCGCTGTCAAGGGTTAATACAAAGGAGAGTGTGGAACATGAAAAATGCGGAAACAAAGAAAATGAGAGAAGAGATCAAAAAGCATCTGACCGAAGGAATCATTCCTTTCTGGAAAGGGATGCGGGATGACGAGTTCGGCGGTTATTACGGTTTTCTGGACTACGATCTGAATCTGGATAAAAAGGCGGAAAAAGGCTGTATCCTGAACAGCAGGATCACCTGGTTCTTCTCCAACGCATATACACTGTTGAAGGACGAGAGTCTGTTGGAGGAAGCAAAGCACGGCTACGATTTCCTGAAAGACCATTGTCTGGACAAAGAATATGGCGGTATCTACTGGTCCCTAAACTATGACGGAACCCCGAAGGATACCACAAAACATACCTACAATCAGGCATTCTGCATCTACGCGCTGTCCTCTTACTATGAGGCCAGCGGGGATGCAGAAGCCCTGGAGCTGGCGAAAAAGCTGTTTACTCTGATTGAGACTACG
Organism: Clostridium sp. AF34-10BH; assembly: GCF_003478095.1. Lineage (NCBI taxonomy): Bacteria > Bacillati > Bacillota > Clostridia > Eubacteriales > Clostridiaceae > Clostridium > Clostridium sp. AF34-10BH. The sequence continues at coordinate 23,098 of NZ_QUEC01000014.1, read as the reverse complement.
TGTATGGATGAGGTGGGATATCTGGAAGCATTCACCAGAGACTTTAAACCGGAATCCAATGAGAAATTGTCGGAGAACGGTGTTCTGGCAGACAAGACCATGAATACCCTGCTTCATGTTTTTGAAGCTTATACGGAGCTGTACCGGGTATCCGGGGATGAAAAAGTGCGCAGACGCCTTCTGTGGATCATGGATGTGTTCGCTGAGAAAGTTTATAATCCGAAGCTCCACAGACAGGAAGTATTTTTCGATAAGCATTATAATACCATTCTGAATCTGCATTCCTACGGCCACGACATCGAGACGGCATGGCTGATCGACAGAGGCTGCAAGGTTCTGGATGATCCGGAACTGACGCAGAAGATGTATGCCATCACCAGAGACCTTACCGCACAGATCTATAAGGTGGCATTCGACGGACACTCTCTGGCCAATGAATGTGACAGAGGTGTCGTGAATGTACACAGAGTCTGGTGGGTACAGGCGGAGACCGTGATCGGTTTCTTAAACGGCTATGAGAAAGAGCCGGAGAAAACGGAATATCTGGAAGCCGCAGAGAAGGAATGGGCATTTATCAGAGATCATGTGATCGATAAGAGACCCGGTTCCGAATGGTTCTGGGAAGTGGATCCGGAAGGAAATCCCTATCCTGACCGCCCCATTGTGGAGCCTTGGAAATGCCCTTACCATAACGGCAGGATGTGCATGGAGATCATGAAGCGTATTCCCGAATAAAACTGTAACGGGGGACCTCCAGGAGGTTATGAAGCGTATTCCAGAATAATTGATTTATTTTAAGAGAGGATACCTAATATGTTAGAGCGTTATTACATAGAAAAAGAGAAGCAGGAGAAGCTGCTTTCCCGGAAAAATGTAAAGTCTGATTTCTACAACGGTATTTATGACCGTTATGAATATCCGGTTCTGACCAGAGAACATATTCCCCTGACCTGGAGATATGATCTCAATCCCAAGACCAACCCTTATTTCATGGAGCGCCTGGGAATCAATGCGGTCATGAATTCCGGTGCGATTGAATTAAACGGTAAGTATTATCTGGTAGCCCGTATCGAAGGCAACGACAGAAAGTCTTTCTTTGGTGTGGCAGAGAGTGACAACGGTGTCGATGGTTTCCGTTTCTGGGACTATCCCATCCTGTTGGACGATACTTGTCCGGAAGAGACCAATGTGTACGACATGCGTCTCACCAAGCATGAAGATGGTTACATCTACGGTGTGTTCTGTTCCGAGAGCAAGGATACCTCCGTAAATGATCTGTCCGCAGCAGTAGCAGCTGCCGGTATTGTAAGAACCAAAGACTTAAAGCACTGGGAGAGACTGGAGAATTTAAAGACCCTTCGTTCTCCCCAGCAGAGAAATGTAGTGCTGCATCCGGAATTCGTGGATGGCAAATATGCTTTCTACACCAGACCGATGGATGACTTCATCGAGACCGGAAGCGGCGGAGGAATCGGTTTCGGACTGTGCGACGACATCACTCATGCAGTGATCGACGAAGAGCGCATGACCAGTCTGCGGAAATATCACACCATTACCGAGGCCAAAAACGGTGCGGGCGCTACCCCCATCAAAACAGACAGAGGTTGGATACATATCGCACATGGAGTACGTAATACCGCAGCCGGTTTACGTTACGTCATTTATGCTTTTGCAACGGATCTGAAAGATCCTGCAAAAGTGATCGCAGAGCCTTCGGGCCTGCTGATCGGTCCCAGAGGGGAAGAGAGAGTGGGAGATGTTTCAAACGTAGTATTTACCAACGGTGCTATCGCGAATGAGAAGGGGGAAGTCTTTATCTACTACGCATCCAGCGATACCCGCATGCATGTGGCAACGACTACCATAGATAAGCTTGTGGATTATGTATTCCACACCCCTTCCGATCCCGGAAGAAGCGTGGAGTGTGTGGCACAGAGATGTGAACTCATCCGCAGAAATGAAGAGTTCTTAAAACAGGAAGCAAGATAAATAACGCAGAAATGAGGTAACTCGAATGAGCAAAGTTAAGATGATCAGCCCTGCAGTACCTAATGTACCCTGGCAGGATAAACCGGAAGGACATACCGGTGCACCGGTATGGAGATACAGTGAGAACCCTATCATTGGCAGAAATCCTGTAGAAGGAGTAGCCAGAATCTTCAACAGTGCGGTAATGCCCTATGGGGATGAATTCATCGGCGTGTTCCGCGGTGAACAGGTCAACGGTATTCCCTATATTTATTTAGGACGCAGCAAGGATGCTATTCACTGGGATTTTGATCAGAATAAGATCCAGTTCGTAGATGAAGAAGGCAAGCCTTTCATGCCGATTTATGCATATGATCCCAGACTGGTAAAGGTAGAAGATACCTACTATATCATCTGGTGTCAGGATTTCTACGGCGCAGCCATCGGTATTGCGAAAACCACGGATTTCAAGACGTTTACCAGAATCGAGAATCCGTTCCTTCCTTTTAACCGTAACGCCGTACTGTTCCCCAGAAAAGTACACGGCAATTTCATGATGCTGTCCCGCCCTTCCGACAGCGGGCATACACCCTTCGGTGATATTTTCGTCAGTGAGAGCCCCGATATGGTATTCTGGGGCAAACACAGACATGTGATGGGCAAGTCTTCCGAATGGTGGGAGTCCTTAAAGATCGGTGGCGGTGCAGCTCCCATTGAGACTTCCGAAGGATGGCTATTGTTCTATCATGGTGTGAGCGGAACCTGTAACGGTTATGTCTATTCCATCGGTGGAGCGATCCTGGATATTGACAACCCGTCCATCGTAAAATATCGTTGTGAGAACTTCCTGCTGACACCGGAAGAGTGGTATGAGGAGAGAGGATTTGTACCGAATGTATGCTTCCCCTGCGCTACCATCCATGATTCCGAGAGCGGCAAGATCGCCATTTACTATGGCACAGCAGACAGCTACGTAGGGCTGGCGTTTACGACCATCGATGAAGTGGTTGACTATATCAAAGAACACAGCGTGGTCACAACAAGCGATACGGAAGAAGGCAGAAGATAGAATCGAGGGACCCGCGATGAGCGGGTCCTTTGCGGTTTTGGAGACAGCGTATGATGGAAAAAGAGGAATTATATGCCAGAGTGGAGACAACGGAAAGCTTTTCGATAAAACTGGAACAGATCCTGCCCTGGCAGGACGGTCAGTATGCAGAGGTATTTCTGGGCATCCGGGATTACGATGAGATTTCCGCGAAGATGAGTGAGGAAGTGAAAAACAGCCTTCTGTACCATCTGGGGACGCACATTCAAAAGCACCTGAAGGGACAGGAAATGGTGTGCCATGTGAAAAAGGATGAGTTCCTATTGCTGTTGGACAATCATGTGGAAGCTGCGGCAGAGAAGATCGGTCATATTATGATCATGTTCGAAGCTATGATCGGAGATAAATACCCCGATGTATCGATCAACCTGTACAGCGGCATTTATTATCTGGAGTCCAGAGGATACCGCCCGGAGGAAATTTTCCGCATCGGCAAGACTCTGAAAAACAAGGCGAAACGTTATTGCACTCTGGAAAACAGCATCTATGAGAACCGCAAGAGTGCGGGGAACATCATTGATAAAGAAGCCGGAATCCTGAACCGGGGCAACCTGACCAGACTGAAAGGTTTTATGAACCGTGCAGCCAAAGGAGAGCGGCTTACGGTAGGATTTATCGGCGGTTCCATTACCCAGGGATTTTCCGCTACGGATCCGGACAAATGTTATGCGGCAAGGACATTTGGCTGGCTGAAAAAGGTATTTCCCAATACGGAATTTGATTATGTGAACGCCGGAATCGGAGCTACCGATTCCCAGTTCGGCGCGGCGAGAGTACAGGAAGACCTGCTTCAGCGGCTGCCGGATCTGGTATTTGTAGAATTTTCCGTGAACGATCACAGTACGCCGCATTTCTGTGAGACCTACGAAGGCCTGGTGAGGCAGATTTATGGCAGTGCGAGCGCACCGGCAATGGTGCTGATCCATAATGTCTATTATGATACCGGTAAAAGTGCGGCATATTATCATGCGCAGGTAGGACGACATTATGATCTGCCCTGTATCAGTATACAGAACAGCATCTATCCGGCAGTGGCAGCAGGAAGACTTCCGGCAGAGAAGATTACTGCGGATTTCCTGCACCCCAATGATCTGGGACATGAACTGGTGGCATCCGTGATCACGAACTTCCTGGAAAAGGTGATCCATGATAAAACGCAAGAGCCGCAGGAAATTTTCCCGGCTCCGCTGACAGAAAATGCCTATGAGCATTGCGTGAGACTGCAATATTCTAATTCCACACCGGGGAAGAGTGTTTTTGTAGAAGATATGACACCGCAGAGAGATATCACGGATATTTTCCGCAACGGATGGAGCGCCGGGGAAAAAGGAGCTTATCTGGAGTTCGCTTTTCGGGGAACCGGTGCCGCCGTGCAATACCGCCGAGTGAAGGACGGACCTGCACCCATTGCCACGGCAGTGGTGGATGAGAACCCTGAGACGGCGTGCGTGTTGGACGGAACCTTTGATGAGACCTGGGGAGATAAGATGGAACTGGCAACGATTGCGGAGCATCTGCCCTATGGGGAACACCGGGTGAGAATCGAGCTCACGGAGACACACGAGAACGATAAGGCCGGATTTTATCTGGTGTCATTGATTGTATCCGGGGTAAGAACAGAAACAGAAGCGGAATAGGCATAGTACGGAAGTCAGGTAGACAGATCGGAAGAAATGTGTTACATATCAGATAGAATATTTTTCCAGAAACGGACGTTGCAAAGCTAAGTAGCGGAATAACGGGAAAGATGCAGTGCAATACATAGTAAGTATCATGGGAAAGGATAGATGATCATGAACAAAGATATTATTTTTTTATCACCGGTGTGCACCCACAATATCTGGGGCGGTACCCGGTTAAACAGAGAATTCGGGTACCCCATCGAGGGCGACGACATCGGTGAGTGCTGGGGTATCAGCGCCCATCCCAACGGAGACGGCACCGTGGCAAGCGGCGCTTATAAGGGAATGAAGCTGTCCGAGCTGTGGGAGAAGCATCCGGAATTGTTCGGCAATACGGGAATGGATCGTTTTCCGTTACTGATCAAGATCATTGATGCCAAGGACGATTTAAGCATCCAGGTGCATCCGGATGATGCTTATGCGAAGGTACATGAAAACGGATCCCTGGGCAAAACCGAGTGCTGGTTCATCTTAGACTGTAAGGAGAATGCTACGCTGGTGGTCGGACATAATGCAAAGACGAAGGAAGAGCTGGAACAGATGATTCATGAGGGCAAGTGGAAAGAATTCATTCGTGAGATCCCTATTAAGCCCGGTGACTTCATCCAGATCGATCCCGGTACCGTACATGCCATTAAGGGCGGTACACTGCTTCTTGAGACACAGCAGAGCAGCGACATTACTTACCGTGTATACGATTATGACAGACTGAGCAATGGCCAGCCCAGACAGCTACATATCGCTCAGAGTATCGATGTTATCACTGTTCCTGCCAAATCCGCAGAGAACAGCGTGGTGCATACCGAGAAAAAGGACGATGCGATCCAGCAGCTGATCCGCTGTCCTTACTACACCGTATACCGCATTGACGTGGAGCATCGTGTGGAGACCTGGCAGGATAAGCCCTTTGTACTGATGAGTGTGGTAGAGGGAGAAGGCACCCTGAACGGTACTCATTTAAAAAAGGGCAATCACCTGATCCTGCCCGACGGCTACGGTAAGGTAGAGTTACAGGGCAGGATGCAGATCATCGCATCTACGATCTAAGCTTACGCCAGATCAAAAGCCGGTAAATGACAGCTGTCTTTAAAACAGATTTACTTTCCAAGTACAACGGATAGCTTGATTTCTTTTTCTGTTTCGCTCAGGTCGAAATCACCGCCGTCGGAGACGGTCACGCGCAGTTCATAGAGCACGCCGTCTGTCAGCTCCGTCACATTTGCTCCGGTCTCGTCTGTGAGCGACCACAGTTCAGAGCCAACCTTTTCCAGCTTGCCGTCTGCACCATAGGCGTAGAGCGTCAGATCGGAGGCACTGCCGGACAGGTTGTTCATACGGAAGGCTACCATGGTGTTGGGATGCACGTTGCAGATGGTCGCGGTGTTGTGCCAGCTTGCAACCGTACCTTCACCGCCATCCTGCGCAAACTGATCCTGCGAAAGAACATTTCTTGCCGCCTGATCAAGATCAACCTCACGGTACGGAAGCTCTGGCAGGTACACGAAGCGATCCTGCAAACGCAGCAGTTCCAGATAGCCTGTCGGGCAGTAGAGCGTATTTCCGTTGCTGCCGGTGTACATGCCGATGGCCATATTATTGTAGCCGTATTTGTTGGACACATCCATCGTGAAGACGGTTTCGCCCGTTGCAAAGTCCAAAATAATGTACTGCCACATGCCGGTATCCAAATCCTGTACGTAACCGTAGATATAGCCTGTTGCAGTGGAGAGTTTCATGATCGCCGTGTCGCGCAGATCGTTCCGGCTCCAGACGCTCTTCATTTCATAGCCATCAGCGGTTTTTAAGGTGTCCACCCGTTCAACGCCCGGGGCGATCATAACATTACCCTTCATCAGCCAGTTCTGGTCATAAATGTTGGCGTAGCTCTGAATCGAAGAGTCATTGTCAGGGTCGGCAAGCCCTGCGTTACCGGCGCCGAACCAGTTGCAGACGATCGTGCTGACGGTGCCTTCACCGTCGTCATAAACGATTGCAGAGTTCTCAACCGCCACCTGATACCCATCGGGCAGATCATCCAAAACAGGCATGCTGGCTACGACCTCTCCGGTCTTCATGTCGAGCGCGAGAAGCTTAACGGGGTCAGCGTTGTCGGTGAATAGTACAAGGTCTGGTGTCAGTGTGGGCGAGCAGCCACCACCCCAGGCAAGCCCGCCTCCGGTTGTCTTATCGCCATCGTGGCTGACCTTCGCACCGACACTCTCATATGGCGTGCACCACACAACGTTCACACCTTCTTCCGCGCGCAACAGGTAGCAGTTCTGGTTCGTCAGAATGACCGCACCGTCTTTGGAGGCAGCAATGCCGTTTTCTGCGCCCTCGCCAAGGGGCAGCCCGTAAACAAAGACAGCTTTTGAAAGATCGGGTTGTTCGCCGTTCAGAATCGATTCTATCGCTGTGTGGGCAATGTAGCCGAGAACACCCTGCTGCTGTCGCTCAGGATAGATCCGGAAGCCGCCGGTGGCGAACCAAAGGTTTCCGTCGTAGTCAAAGACCACGGACAGAAGATTCTGTGTCAGCTCTTTGCCGAGCGCGGTCTCAGCAGCCGCTTTGATATCGATATCCAGAACCTTTTCGAATTCCGGAATGACGCTGCCGTCTTCCTCCGTCGTACACAGTATCAGTACATGGTTGTTGCTCGTCGGGCAGACGATACGGTTTTTAGAGTCAAGGAATGTGTAGGAACTCTGGATGACGTAACCACCGCCATCATGCTGCATCGGTGAAAAATAGCCGAGCGTCTTCGTCTCTGTTGCATTCAGATCACGGATGGCGATGCCGCCGAGCAATGGCACGACTGCGTGACCGTAGTTGTCAAAGTAAATCGCGGGTGAGGCGTTCGGGTTCGTTGTCTCAAAGGAAACATTGATTTCCGGATAGATGCCGAGCGGCAGAATTTCATCCGTTGAGTCGGTGTTGTAGCCGTCGTGATGGATGTTTGCATCACTTTTTGCCATATAAGGGTTTTCATCCACGTGTTTTGGCTGTAAAGCCTTCACGGGCAGTGCACCGGATAACGGTGCAGAAGATGTTGTTTCGTCCTCTGCCGGTGTGGGCGTTCCACCGCAGGCCGCCATAGATAGGCACAGTGTTCCCGCCAGAAGGAAACTAAATACAGAATAAATCTTTTTTCTCTTTTTCATCAATAATCCTCCTCAATGTTATGTTTATTGTGATCCACCCGGAATAAGGCAGACGTTTTTTTCCCATCTAACCATGTAGAAAGTCCCTGCTGAAACGCTTCTTCTGTTATTGGCTCTAACAGAAAATAGTCTACACGCAGCCGAAACGCATGCAGGGAAAAATCCAGATCGCTGCACCAGATGATGCGCATTTCGGGAAAAAGCGTCCGCAGATGCTCCACCGCATTCAACCCTGCTACCCCCGGAAGTGCGATCACAGTGCAGGTTGGCGCATTTATACGCGCCACATCAAAGAACAACTCCTGCCCACGGTAACAGTCCATTTTGGGAAACAGACCGCGTTCAAAGCAGAACCGTGAAAGCTGCTCTATATAAAAGGCTTCCTGTGTTTCACTACTTGTCAGCACGGCAATGTGGTACACGGCACTCCCTCCTTTCTGCCGTCATTGATGCTTTCTGCTTGTCAGTATACGGATATGCAAACGCTTTTCAAGTTGTTTGGCACGAAAGCCTCAATTCTGTCACGAAATCTGATTTTTTCACGGTGCCGGTGTTGGACAGGTATGATATAATTTAGTTGGAATCTTTTACAAAGGAGTCAGTCCAGTATGAGAATAGCAATCGTGGATGATATTGAGACCGAACGTGCGCTGTTGAAAATGCGGCTTGAGCGACAGCTGAACTTGTACGGTGTAGAGACGGAGATTTTAGAATTTGACAGCAGCGAGAGCTTTCTCGCAGCAGAAAAAGAACGGCACTTTACTGTGGCATTTTTGGACATTTACATGAAAGGATTAAGCGGCATGGATGCCGCAAAGGAACTTCGGAAGATGGATGCAGACTGCTTTCTGATCTTCACCACAACATCTACCGACCATGCATTGGAAGGATTTCAGGTGCGGGCATTTCACTATCTCGTGAAGCCTTTTTCCGAGGGAGAACTTGCCGGTCTGCTTGCTGAACTGCTCGCTAAACTTCCGCGTCCTGAGCCGATTCTGACGGTGAAAGTCAGTGGCAGCGACGTTCGCCTTCGCTATAGGGACATCATCTTTGCCGAGCATTTTGCTCATATGATCAACATTCGCACGACTGCCGGTAAAACGCTTGCCACGCGGCAAAGCTTTAAGGCATTTACCGAGCCGCTGAAAAAAGATCCCCGCTTTTTTGTCTGCGGCCGCGGTACGATTGTCAATTTAGAACATGCCGTTGATTTTCAGGCCGCCGCTTTCTGCATGACCGACGGTAGCCGCGTATATGTCAACCAGGAACTTTTGAAGCCTGCCAGGCAGGCATTTATGGAATTTCTGCTGCAAGGGGGTGTATGAGATGAAAGATATTCTGCGTCCGATCCTGGAGTTGTCCGTCGTACTCCCCGGTCTTTTACTTGCATATTTCCCTGTAAAATCCTATCTGAAGCAGTCCCCCGGAAAGCTTGCCGCCCGGATTCTCCCCCTGATGGCAGGATTATGTATCGGTGGTGGGATCGTCTGCTATCAGCTGCATGCTTCCACTGCGTCTGCCCTGGCAGGGATCACATTGCTTGCAATTGGGCTATATACCGGAACGCTCAAAATCTCCCTCTGGAAATCCGGAACAATTGCACTGACTGTTTGCGCAGTATTTGCATGCATCAACAGCTTGTCTCGAGCTATCAGTGTTATGATTGCTCTGCATATGCAGCTGCCACAGGACGAACCGTGGTTCTGCCTTGCAGCCTGTGTATTTTATAATGTTGTTTGCTGGATTTTGGTGCTGACAGCGTTCTATCCGTCAACCCATGCAGTTCGTGTGATGGTCGAGGATGATAATTTTGCGCAAACATGGTATGTGTTCTGGGTTTTGCCGCTGGTGTTCATTTTTTTGAACCTTTTTATGATTCCGCGCTATCAGACGACACTTAGGACCGGTCGTGTATTGCAGGGATATATTGTGATAAGTATTGCACTTCTTTTGCTTTTGCTCTTGTTCAACGCAATTTTCCTGCTAATGGCCACCAGTCTTAACCGCAACGCGAGATTACAGCAGGAAAACCAGCTTCTTTTCCTGCAGCAGCAGCGCTATGAGAATCTCAAAGCTGCCATCGAAGAAGTGCGGCAGGCGCGGCATGATATGCGCCATCAACTGAATCAAATTTCCGCACTGGCTGAGACCGGCGATCTGGAAAGATTGAAAAGCTACCTTGAAAAAAACATTTCCCGCATCCCGGATCTCGGTATACACTTCTGCGAAAACTGCGCAGCAGATAGCGTCATCGGCTATTATTGTGCCCTGGCAAAGCGCGAAGGCATTCCCTTTTGTGCAAAGCTCGATCTGCCGCAGACTCTTCCAATCGATGAGATCAACATGTGTCTGGTCTTGTCCAACTTGTTGGAAAATGCGCTCGAAGCCAGTATCCGCACTGCACCAGACAGACGGCAGATTAAAATCACTGCATACCTGCATGCCGGGCGGCTGCTTCTGATCGAAGTTGAGAATGCCTATGACGGCGAAATCAGGGAGAAGGACGGTGTTTTTCAATCCTCCAAACGAAAGGGAAACGGCGTCGGCATCCAGTCAATCCAACATATTGCAGAAAAAAGCGGTGGTGCAAGTACGTTTGCCTGTCAGAATGGTGTTTTCTCCGCTAAAGTTATGCTCTGCGGATAAATGCACGCAGGATAAGCCCTTTGTGCTGATGAGTGTGGCAGAGGGAGAAGGTACCCTGAACGGCACCAGACTGAAAAAGGGAGACCATCTGATTCTGCCCGATGGATACGGTAAGGTGGAATTACAGGGGAAGATGCAGATCATTGCATCTACCATCTAGAAATTTCTTCAATGAAAAGAGGGATTGATTTCTCAACCCCTCATAGTGTATAATCTACTTAGAAAGGTGGTCGGAAGTGAAAATTCCGATTCGCCCTCAGTTCAGCTTAAAAAGAAATAGCATTCACTTTGGTCGGGGGATGCTATTTCTTTTTGTTATTATCGTCACCATGTCTGTCGATGTATGATAGAGCTGCAAAGACAACTAACAACAGAGTAAGTACTTCCATTGTATTCATGGGCATCCCCTCCTTTGTATTACTAGAGGGCATCTAACAATCGGAAAATCGCATCCGCTTTCGTTTCGATTACACAATAACATTATAACACAAATCGAACAAATGTTCAACTCGAGATATGGTGTCTTTCGGTGCAGTCTATCGATTCACTATGAAGTGATTGATACCGCCTTGTCTATGGTATATACTATGGATATACCGTATGCAAGGAGACATTTTTTATGATAATCTATGATTCATCATAGATTATCATAAAAAATATTGATCAAAAAATAGAGACAATAAAAGAGTGAGTTATATCATGGATACAATCAGAGGTAAATTTTTCAAACAACATTTATTATCAGATCAATTCCTCGATCTGATTGAGAAAAACAAGCGCCCCATGGACGAACTGATGTCGTATTATCAGTGCGCCATCATGGAGGTGGAGACGAAATTCAAGGTTTTGAATCAGGAGTATTCCCTGGAATACGACCGCAATCCCATCGAAGGGATCAAGACCAGAGTCAAATCGTATGACAGTATTCTGCGTAAGATCCGTCGGAAAAATATTCCCATGACGCTGGAAGGCATCGAAGAGAATATCCGGGATATCGCCGGAGTCCGGGTCATCTGTTCCTTCCCGGATGATATTTACGAACTGGCGGAGAGTTTCTTACGGCAGGATGACATTACTCTGATCGAGCGCAAGGATTATATAAAGAATCCCAAGGAGAGCGGCTACCGGAGCCTGCATCTGATCGTGCAGGTGCCGATCTTTTTACAGAATACGAAGAAACTGGTCTATGTGGAGGTGCAGTTCCGCACCATAGCCATGGATTTCTGGGCAAGCCTGGAGCACAAGCTGCAGTATAAGAAAAACATTCCGGAAAGTCAGTCGAAGTTTTTAAAGGATGAGCTGTATGACTGTGCGCAGCAGAGCGCAGCGCTGGATAAGCGGATGCAGAATATCCGGAATGTCATTGCGGCGAGTGAGACCGCAGAAGAGGAGAAACAGGATTTCCTGCCAATCTTTTTGCGGGAAAACAAAGGGTAATTACGTAGCCTGAAGGTATGTAGATGATGGAAAGGCGAGAAGAATTGTATGAAGATCAGAGATATTTTGAATAAAGATACAGCAACGCTCTCTTTTGAGGTATTTCCTCCGAAGAAGAGTACGGATTTCGGAAATGTGGAGGCAGCAGCACTGGGGATCGCGGCATTGCAGCCTGCTTATATGAGCGTGACTTATGGTGCCGGCGGTAGTACCAAGGGACATACCATTGCTTTGGCAGGAGAGATTCAGAAGCAGCACAATGTGCCTACGGTAGCGCATCTGACCTGTGTCTGTGCTGACAGGAGCAGTATCGGCGCAGCTCTTACAGAAATGCAGGCGGCGGGAATCGAGAATATTCTGGCTCTGAGAGGAGATATTCCGAAGGATTTTGATGGGGAGGTATTTACAGATTTTACCCATGCATCAGATCTGGTACGCTTTATCAAAGAGAACGGAGATTTCTGCGTAGGAGGTGCCTGCTACCCGGAAGTTCATCCCGATTCTGCTAACAAAAATGCGGATATTCAGGGACTGAAGGCAAAGGTGGATGCCGGATGTGAGTATCTGACGACCCAGATGTTCTTCGACAACAATATCTTCTTCAACTTCATGTACCGTGTGCGGGAAGCAGGGATTACCGTGCCCATCGTTCCCGGCATCATGCCCATTACCCGCGGCGTACAGGTGAGAAATGCCGTAAAACTGTCCGGCTGTAATGTGCCGGAGCGCTTTAAGAATATCGTAGACCGCTTCGGAGACAACCCGGAAGCCATGAAACAGGCAGGCATCGCCTATGCCACCGATCAGATCATCGACCTGCTGGCGAACGGAGTGAAGCATGTCCATGTCTATTCCATGAACAAGCCCGATGTGGCGGCAGGGATCCAGAGGAACCTTTCGGAGATTTTGAAGGCGTAAAGAATTTCTACTTTGGTAGATTAAAGCTGTCAGGTTAAAAAGAAAATATATGCTATAAACACAATTAAATAAAATGATGATTAAACGCTTAGGGAATGTTCTCTGAGCGTTTTTATTTGAAAAAATAGCATAACACAGCTTTACAAAAAATATAGTAGAGGATATAATTAGATATAAGATTTTACAACAAGGGGAGGAAAATATATGAATTATAAAACAGGCCTTGAAGATTTTATTGGAAAAGAATCCTTATCAAAGACATTAAGAAATGCATTGATTCCTACAGAGAGTACAAAGATCCATATGGAAGAGATGGGGGTCATCCGTGATGATGAATTGCGAGCAGAAAAACAACAGGAATTAAAGGAAATCATGGATGACTATTATAGGGCATTTATTGAGGAAAAACTTGGTCAAATTCAAGGAATACAATGGAATTCCTTATTCCAAAAAATGGAAGAAACGATGGAGGACATATCAGTACGAAAAGATCTTGATAAAATACAAAACGAAAAAAGAAAAGAAATCTGTTGCTATTTTACCAGTGATAAAAGATTTAAGGATCTGTTTAATGCTAAATTAATTACGGATATCCTTCCAAACTTTATAAAAGATAATAAAGAGTATACTGAGGAGGAGAAGGCAGAGAAAGAGCAGACACGGGTGTTATTTCAGCGTTTTGCTACTGCATTTACTAATTATTTTAATCAGCGGAGAAACAATTTTTCTGAAGATAATATTTCTACGGCCATAAGCTTTCGGATTGTAAATGAAAATTCAGAAATTCATTTACAGAATATGCGGGCGTTTCAGCGAATAGAGCAACAATACCCGGAGGAAGTCTGTGGAATGGAAGAAGAATATAAAGATATGTTGCAGGAATGGCAGATGAAACATATATATTTGGTAGACTTCTATGACAGAGTATTAACACAGCCAGGAATAGAATATTACAATGGCATTTGCGGGAAAATAAATGAACATATGAATCAATTCTGCCAGAAAAATAGAATTAACAAAAATGATTTTCGGATGAAAAAGCTACATAAACAAATACTATGCAAAAAATCTTCCTATTATGAGATCCCGTTTAGATTTGAATCAGACCAGGAAGTATATGATGCCTTAAACGAATTTATAAAAACAATGAAGGAGAAAGAAATTATTTGCAGATGTGTACATTTAGGGCAAAAATGTGATGATTATGACCTGGGGAAGATATATATTAGTAGTAATAAATATGAGCAGATATCAAATGCGCTATATGGAAGCTGGGATACTATAAGAAAATGTATAAAAGAAGAATATATGGATGCGCTGCCCGGTAAGGGGGAAAAGAAAGAAGAGAAAGCAGAAGCAGCTGCAAAAAAAGAAGAGTATAGAAGTATTGCTGATATAGATAAAATAATTTCCTTATATGGATCGGAAATGGATCGAACAATATCAGCAAAAAAATGTATTACTGAGATTTGTGATATGGCAGGACAAATTTCTACAGATCCGCTGGTATGCAATAGTGACATAAAATTGCTGCAAAATAAGGAGAAGACAACGGAAATCAAGACAATATTGGATTCCTTTTTGCATGTATATCAGTGGGGACAGACTTTTATCGTAAGCGATATAATAGAAAAAGATAGTTATTTTTATTCTGAGTTAGAAGATGTTTTGGAAGACTTCGAGGGGATTACAACGCTTTATAATCATGTTCGAAGCTATGTTACGCAGAAGCCATATAGTACAGTAAAATTTAAGCTTCATTTCGGCTCTCCTACATTGGCAAACGGATGGAGTCAAAGCAAAGAGTACGATAATAATGCAATTTTGCTGATGCGGGATCAAAAATTTTATTTGGGAATTTTTAATGTAAGGAATAAACCGGATAAACAAATCATAAAAGGCCATGAAAAAGAAGAAAAAGGAGATTATAAAAAAATGATTTATAATCTTCTTCCGGGGCCTTCAAAAATGTTGCCTAAGGTTTTTATTACTTCACGGTCAGGTCAGGAGACATATAAACCGTCAAAACACATTTTAGATGGATATAACGAAAAGAGACATATTAAGTCATCGCCCAAATTTGATTTGGGATATTGCTGGGATTTGATTGACTACTATAAAGAATGTATTCATAAACACCCTGATTGGAAGAATTACGATTTTCACTTTTCAGATACCAAAGACTATGAAGATATCAGTGGATTTTACAGAGAAGTAGAAATGCAGGGGTATCAAATTAAGTGGACGTATATTAGTGCTGATGAGATTCAAAAGCTGGATGAGAAGGGGCAAATATTTTTATTTCAGATATATAATAAAGACTTTTCCGTTCATAGCACAGGAAAAGATAATCTGCATACGATGTATCTCAAAAATTTATTTAGTGAAGAGAATCTCAAAGATATTGTTTTGAAATTAAATGGAGAGGCAGAATTATTTTTCCGAAAAGCAAGTATAAAAACTCCGGTTGTACATAAGAAGGGATCTGTTTTGGTAAATAGAAGTTATACACAGACGGTAGGTGATAAAGAAATCAGAGTTTCCATACCGGAGGAATACTATACAGAAATATACAATTA
Organism: Clostridium sp. AF34-10BH; assembly: GCF_003478095.1. Lineage (NCBI taxonomy): Bacteria > Bacillati > Bacillota > Clostridia > Eubacteriales > Clostridiaceae > Clostridium > Clostridium sp. AF34-10BH. The sequence continues at coordinate 7,599 of NZ_QUEC01000014.1, read as the reverse complement.
TTTGAACCATATAGGAAGGGGAAAATTGTCTACAGAAGCCCAAAGATATCTCGAGGAACGCAAGATTAAAAGCTTCACTGCGACAAAAGATATTGTAAAAAATTATCGCTATTGTTGTGACCACTATTTTCTGCATCTTCCCATAACCATTAATTTCAAGGCAAAAAGTGATATTGCAGTAAATGAAAGGACTTTGGCATATATTGCTAAAAAAGAAGATATTCATATTATTGGAATTGACAGAGGGGAAAGAAATCTACTGTATATTTCTGTAGTAGATGTGCATGGGAATATACGGGAGCAGCGTTCCTTTAACATTGTTAATGGGTATGATTATCAACAGAAGTTAAAGGATAGGGAGAAGAGCAGGGATGCAGCAAGAAAAAATTGGGAAGAAATAGAAAAAATCAAAGAGTTAAAAGAAGGCTACTTATCCATGGTAATTCACTATATTGCGCAACTGGTTGTGAAATATAATGCAGTTGTAGCCATGGAAGACTTGAATTACGGATTTAAAACAGGAAGATTTAAAGTTGAGAGGCAGGTTTATCAGAAGTTTGAAACGATGTTAATTGAAAAATTGCATTATCTGGTATTTAAAGACAGAGAAGTATGTGAAGAAGGAGGAGTGTTAAGAGGTTATCAGTTAACTTATATTCCGGAAAGCCTTAAAAAAGTCGGGAAACAGTGCGGATTTATTTTTTATGTTCCTGCTGGGTATACTTCTAAAATTGATCCAACAACAGGATTTGTAAATCTTTTTTCATTTAAGAATCTGACAAATCGAGAGAGCAGACAGGATTTTGTAGGGAAGTTTGATGAAATAAGATATGACAGGGATAAGAAAATGTTTGAGTTCTCATTTGACTATAATAATTATATAAAAAAGGGAACAATGTTAGCTTCAACAAAATGGAAAGTGTATACTAACGGTACGAGATTAAAGAGGATAGTTGTCAATGGAAAATATACAAGTCAATCGATGGAGGTAGAACTTACCGATGCTATGGAAAAAATGTTGCAGAGGGCAGGGATTGAGTACCACGACGGAAAAGATTTAAAAGGTCAAATTGTTGAAAAAGGTATTGAAGCCGAAATTATTGATATTTTTCGACTCACAGTTCAGATGCGGAACAGCCGAAGTGAGTCGGAAGACAGAGAATATGACAGGCTGATTTCTCCAGTATTAAATGATAAGGGTGAGTTCTTTGATACCGCAACAGCAGATAAAACTTTGCCTCAGGATGCAGATGCAAATGGTGCATATTGTATTGCTCTGAAAGGTCTTTATGAAGTAAAACAGATTAAAGAAAACTGGAAGGAAAACGAACAGTTCCCAAGGAACAAACTTGTGCAGGATAATAAAACATGGTTTGATTTTATGCAGAAAAAAAGGTATTTGTAGATGGAAGATTTTATGCCCGGCCTCCATATATTTTCATAAATTATATGGAGGTCAGGACAACCTGACCTATCAGACCGAAGCGCAGATGAACGGAACAAATGCCCATAAAGTGATTCGGACATAGGATACAATATTCTGTGTTTGAAATTGACAATAGTGATCGAATAAAGGATAATATAATTACAGAAAATACAAACCTAGCCTCAAATATCTGTAGATAGGTTTATTGTAAAAAAAATTAGTGAAATAATAACAAAAAAGAGCATAAAACATAAGCATATTAAGCCCCAAATTGTGCAATACCACAAAATAAGGGGTTAAATAATAAGAAAAAATTTCTACTAGTGTAGATATCCCCCTTTCACATGATACACTTGTGGTTAAATAATAAGAAAGAATTTCTACTAGTGTAGATCACTGAACATTCGCTTTTCTGCCATTTGGTTAAATAATAAGAAAGAATTTCTACTAGTGTAGATAAAGAGAGGTATTTATTATGGCTGAGGTTAAATAATAAGAAAAAATTTCTACTAAATGTAGATCGGTTTTTTTAACATATATAGATTAAAATAACCAGAAACACAACATTAACTCGTCAAATAAGTCATTGACAGAACAAAAAAGATGTACTATCATCCATTTTGGATGCAGGTACATCTTTTTCTGCTATCTGAATACAACACAGAGAGGTAGAACCATGGATGCAACAGAACGAAAAATGACGAAAATAGCAAGAGAAGTGAGTAAATTCACGGTGCAGACCATGAAGGAAGATGGGATTGGGACTGCGGAATTTGACTTTATCCATCTGGTGCGGCATAATCCGGGGATCACCCAGGCGGCGGTGCGGGAACAGCTGAAGATCGACAAGGGAGCTGCGGCGAGACGGGCTGCCAGCCTGGAGAATAAGGGATATCTCTATCGGAAGCCCAATCCCGAAGACGGAAGGAGTCAGTTGCTCTATGCTACGGAGAAAGCAGAGCAGCTGAAAAATTCCAAGGCTGCCATCGAGAGTGCCTTCTATGAATGGCTGCTGGCGGAACTCCCGGAGGAAGAAAAGGAAGCATTCTGCAAGACGCTGGATACATTGTACTGGCGTTCCAAGCAGGAACGTCGGGCAGGATTTGTCAATGTGGCAAAATGTGTGGTAGAAGGAGCCGGAGAGGATGAAACAGATATCTGAGGCAGTGAAAAAGAATCAAATCCTGTATTATTTCAAAACCCAGTGGCCGGTGCTGCTGGCAGTAACAATCTCCGGTCTGATCTATAATCTCGGACTGCTGGCAGGACCGTGGTTCGAGGGCCGGATGACGGGATGTCTGGTGGACATTCTGGGTGGGAACGCCGGATATCGAGATATGCTGGTGCTGGTGACTGCGTATGTGATATCTATTGCCATCGTGCAGCTTTCCCGTTATATCAAACGTTTTTATGTCAGACGATTTGCCAATAATGTGAATCGTGACATGAAAGAGATCCTGTACCACAGTCTGGTGCACAGAAGCCGTGCCGAACTGGAGGAAGAAGGTGCCGGAAATGTCATGACCAAGGCAATCCTGGATGTGGATGACTGTGCGGAGGGTATGCGGAAATTTACCACAGAGATCTTCGATACCGGTGTGGCACTGGCAGCATATGTAGGAATGTTGTTATTCTACGACTGGCGTCTGGCAATTCTGGGTATGCTGTTTTTACCGGTATCTTATGTGCTGGCGGAGAAGATGAAGCGTAACGTGCAGCGTACCGGAGCTGCTTATAAGGAGCAATCTGGAGATTTAAATGCCGCAACACTGGACAGAGCCACCAATGCGGTTACTTACCGTGTCTATGGCAGAGAGGAAGAGCGCAGGCAGGCCTATGAAGCGAACCTTACCGCTTATGAAAAATCTGCTGTGAAGGCCAATATCTGGAGTACCGCATTTCCGCCGCTGTACCGGATCATCTCCATGATCGGCGTACTGTTTATCCTGTATTTCGGCAGTAGAAATGTGCTGGGCACCGGCTGGAAATCATGGGATGTGGCAGCGTTTACCACGTTTTTATCCTGCTTTTTGAAGTTAGCCGTGAAATCTTCTCATGCAGCGAAGCTATTCAATGCGGTACATAAAGCCCAGGTCTCCTGGAAGCGTATCAAGCCACTGATGAAGGAAGCCACTTATGAGGACGACAGCTTGGTACAGAAGTCGGGAACGCTGGAAGTATCCCATGTAAGCTTTGCTTATCCCGGCGGAGAGAAGATCTATGAGGACTTCAATCTGTCAGCCACTCCGGGACAGATCATCGGTGTCACCGGAGCAGTGGCGTGTGGTAAGTCCACATTGGGTAAGACCTTTCTCTGTGAATACCCTTACGAAGGAAGGATACGTTTCCACGGCAAAGAATTATCCGAAATGACCAAAGCGGAGCGCACCGGCATGATAGGATATTTGGGACATGATCCGGAGCTGTTCAATGACAGTGTCCGTAACAATATACTGCTGGGCGATGATGACGATCCGGAGAAGTATCTGAAGGCAGTCTGCTTCGACGGTGAAGTGGCAGAGATGGAAGAGGGTATGGACACCATTGTGGGAAATGGCGGCATCCGGCTCTCCGGTGGACAGGCACAGCGGTTGGCATTGGCGAGAACCCTGTGCCATAAGCGTCCGGTCCTGATCCTGGACGATCCTTTTTCCGCACTGGATCGTGAGACGGAGGAAGAGGTCTTCGCCAATCTGCGGAAGTTTACAGCGGACAGTATCGTGATCCTGCTGTCCCACAGACTCTATCTGTTCCCCGAAATGGATCAGGTGCTGTGGATGGAGGCTGGAAAAGTGACCGCGGGAACCCACGAACAGATCCTTGAAAAGTTCCCGGAATATGCGAGACTGTATGAAGCACAGGCAGATGGCGCTGATGCACACAGTACGCAGGAGGGAGGTCCGGATCATGCAGAAAAATAAGAGACAGAATGTGAAAAATGTCCGCAGCGTGATTCGGCAGACTGTGACAGGTTATGCAGGGCTGTCACTGGGAATCCTGTTGGCAGTCGTAGGTGCCATTGTAACCGCACTTTTGCCACCCTGGATTCTCGGAAGTATTGTGGATACGATCACTGTAGGAAACGCAGTTCCGGTTGCATTGGTGATACTATATTTTGCTTTTACAGTGCTCACCGGTCTGACCGAAAGCCTTCGGGAAGGTCTGCTGACGGTCTTCGGTCAGAAGATCACACATGCACTGCGGAGCAGCATGATGGAGAAATATACGAACCTGACGGCAGGGGAACTGACGAAGCAGGAACCCGGTACTATCGTATCCCGGTTCGTAGGGGATGCGGATACGGTGGAGAACCTGTTCACCTCCGGAATCATCAGTATGTTCGCCGATGCCTGTAAGATTATAAGTATCCTGGTGGTGATCTGGTTAAAAAACAGAGGACTGGCGATCGTACTTTTGGTTCTGCTTCCATTTCTGTATTGGTTCACCCGGACGGTGCAGAAAAACATGCTGAAAGCCCAGATCGAGAACCGTTGCGCCGTGGGCAGAGCATCCGGACATGTGCCGGAGACGCTGCACAATATCCGTACCATTCATACGCTGGGAAAAGAGCGCTATATGGAGCAGCGGTATGATGAATATATTGCGGAGAGCTACCGCGCGGTAGATCGCACGAATTTTTATGATGCCATTTATTCCCCGGTGATCCTGATCCTGAATGCTATCGTGGTGGCGGTTGTGATGCTGTTTTCTGCCTCCGGTAATGCAAAGGTGCTGACATTGTTCGGTATGTCTGCAGGTACAGCGGTAGCGGTAATTAACTATATCTCACAGATTTTTACCCCTGTGGAGAGTCTGGGAATGGAGATCCAGACCATACAGTCCGCCATTGCGGGTGTGCACCGGATCAATGAATTCTATGCGTTGGAGGAATTGCCGGAGAGAAATTCCGGGGGAAAACCGGCAGAACCACAGAATAGATCGGAAAAACCTTTTGTGGAACTGCAAAATGTGACCTTTAGCTATGAGGATGATGACCGTAAGATTTTGCAGGCTTTAAATTTTCAAGTATATCCCGGAGAACAGGTGACACTGTCCGGAAGAACCGGAGCAGGGAAGAGTACGGTCTTCAAACTGTTGTTGGGACTCTATCAGCCGGGAGAGGGTAAAGTGCTGATTCAGGGAAGAGATGCTTTTCAGATTCCGGAACATGAAAAGCGCAGCCTGTACGGCTATGTGGAGCAGGCTTTTCATAGAGTACCCGGTACCGTGAAGGATCAGATCACGCTGTTTGACGATTCTTTTACCATGGAAGAGGTACGGGGGGCTGCAAGAATTGCGGGACTGGATGCGACGATAGAACAATTGGAAAAAGGCTATGACACTCCCTGTACCCAGGAGATCTTCTCCCAGGGACAGTGGCAGCTGTTATCTATTGCCAGAGCTGCGGTGGCGAAGCCGAAGCTCCTTCTGTTGGATGAGATTACGGCAAATCTGGATGCCCAGACCGAGGAAGAGGTGCTGCAGGCACTGAAGCGTGCCTCGGAAGGAAGAACGGTAATCTCAATTTCACATAGAGTAAATGCGGAGACAGGACGGATCATTAACATATAGTAAGATGTAAGATGCCTGACGGATTGCTCCGTGCTGCGCACTCTCACAATCCTGCCCGGTATTCGCATATCGTGAAGCTGACGCTTCCCTTTTATGCGAATATCGGAGCGGGTCATGAAACAAGAACCCCACGTTTGTGCGAGCACAGCGTGGGGTTCTTGTTTATGACCCTGGCATCTTACATAGAAATAAGTCCAAATGCATTTGCCACAGAGCTTAATAAAATAATCGCAGCAAATACCGGGCAGAGATACTTGATCATGAAATTGAATATCTTTTTGCGGCGGAAAGCGGCTTCTCCGTGCATGACTTCTTCTTCCACAGCCTTTACTCCGATGACGCGGGACACCAGTAGACAGATGGTGATGGCAGCAATAGGCATCATCACGGAGTTGGTCAGGAAATCGAAGAAATCAAGGAACTGCATGCCGATGATCTTCACAGCACCAAGCGGTCCGTAACCCAGTGAGGATAACGTTCCCAGTGCCAGCATGATCACACCCATGATCAGGGTAGATTTTTTACGACCCCAGCCAAGCTCGTCCTCGAAAGTAGACACAGCACTTTCGGTAAGTGCAATGGAGCTGGTCATGGCTGCGAACAGTACCAGTACGAAGAACATAATACCTACGAAGGTGCCCATTCCCATGCTATCGAAGACCTTGGGAAGTGTGATGAACATCAGGGAAGGACCAGCCTGTAAGGTATCGGGATCTCCGCCGGAAAATGCGAACACGGCGGGAATGATCATGAGACCTGCCATGATCGCGATGGCAGTATCAAAGATCTCCACATTTTTCGTGGAACCTTCAATGGAGACATCTTTTTTCATATAAGAGCCGAAGGTGATGAGAATACCCATGGCAATGGACAGAGAGTAGAACATCTGTCCCATGGCAGCTACGACGGTCATCCAGGAGAAATTCGCAGGATTCGGGATCAGGAAATACTTCACGCCGCTCAGTGCTCCCGGTCTGGTAACAGAATAGACTGTGATGACCACGGAGAGCACTACCAGGATCGGCATCATAATGCGGGATACGCGCTCGATACCGTTGCGGACACCGGCGTAGATGATTCCCAGAGTACACAGAGTGAATACGATAAAGCACAGCTCTGTAGAGACACCATTGGAAATAAACGTGGAAAAATAACCGTCTGCTGCCAGATCATGTCCGTGACCCTTGGCATATTCCACCAGATATTTGATCACCCATCCGCCGATGACGGAATAATAAGGAACGATCAGAATAGGAATAATAGCGTTGATCCATCCACCGAAGGACAACCATTTGGATTTCCCGAAGGTATGAAAGGCACCTACGGGGCTTTTGCCTGTCATGCGTCCCAGTGATGTCTCTGCCACGATCATGGTATAACCGAAAGTCAGCGCCAGGATAATATAGATCAGCAGAAAGATACCACCGCCGTATTTGGCTGCCAGATACGGGAAACGCCAGATATTGCCCAGACCTACCGAGGCACCGGCTGCCGACAGGACGAAACCGATCTTGCCGGAAAATGAGCTTCTGTTATTCTTTTTGTGATTCATAGTTTTTGTCATTCCTTTCGCTTCGCTCAAGGCACAAACAAGTTATGAA
>NZ_QUEC01000013.1:33738-102694 GCF_003478095.1 Clostridium sp. AF34-10BH | reverse complement strand
TGAGCAAGCTCCCACCGAGGTATTCCGTTCTATTTTTGCATGGCTCGTAGCTATGCTAACTTTCCATTTACTTCGTATCCTTCATAACATCTTTGTTCTTCACCAGATAATCGATCAGAGATACTACGGTGAGGATCAGTGCGATCCACATAATAATATCGGTGAGGATCTGTAACTGCGGGAAGTTGGCGATCATCAGACAGATCATAACCATCTGGAAGGTGGTCTTGAACTTGCCCCAGTAGCTTGCGGCGATGACTACACCGTTGTCGGAAGCGATCAGACGGAAGCCGCTGATGATGAACTCTCTGGCGATGATGATGATGACCACCCAGGAAGGGATACGGTTCATCTCGATCAGTGCGATCATGGCGGAACATACTAACAGCTTATCCGCCAGCGGATCCATGAACTTTCCGAAATCTGTGATCAGATTGTATTTTCTGGCGATCTTACCGTCGATCAGATCCGTCAGACTGGCGATGATGAAGATAGCCAGTGCGATCATATCCGTCACGAAGGTATTATCGCCGAACCATCCGGCCTGGCCTCCCAGCAACAGGATAATAAACGGCACGATCAGGATCACACGGAAAATAGTCAGCTTGTTAGGCAGATTCATCTTACTCATGGTATATCTCTCCTATTAGATCATATTCATTGGAATCGGTGACCAGAACCTTGACAAAATCTCCGGTCATCAGATTCGCTGAAGTATTTACAAACAGATAGCCATCCACATTAGGGGCATCTCTGTAGGTTCTTGCGACATAGGTCTCTTCGTCCGCTACCTTGCCCTCGATCATTACAGTCAGGATACGACCTACCATATCCTCCGCTTTGTCAAAAGCGATGGCCTGCTGCAGTTCCATCAGTTCATCCCTGCGAAATTCCTTGACCTCCTGCGGCACCTGATCTTCCATGGTGGCTGCGGGAGTATCTTCCTCCTGGGAATAAGGGAATACGCCCAGACGATCGAATTCCATCTCGTTAACAAAGCGATACAGTTCCTCGAAATCCTCCTGAGTCTCTCCGGGGAATCCGCTGATCAGAGTCGTTCTCAAACAGATATCGGGAATCTTCTCCCGAAGCTTACCGATGATAGCACGAAGTTCTGCCTGGTCGGTACGTCTTCCCATGCGCTTTAACACATTGTCGGAAGCATGCTGAATGGGAATATCCAGATAATTGCAGACCTTGGGTTCTGCTGCAATAGCATCGATCAACTCGTCCGTGATCTCCTCAGGATAGCAATATAAAATACGGATCCAATAAATGCCGGGAATCTGCGCCAGTTCATGCAAAAGTCTGGGCAGCTCCTTTTTACCGTACAGATCCACACCGTACAGCGTGGTCTCCTGTGCTACCAGGATCAGCTCCCGTACGCTCTTGTCCGCCAACTCTTTGGCTTCCTTAATGAGACTCTCCATGGGAACGCTGCGGTAATTGCCCCTGACCTTCGGAATAATACAGTAGGTGCAGTGTTTGTCACAGCCTTCTGCAATTTTCAGATACTCAAAATGTCCGCCTGTAGTGACAACACGGTTGGTCTCTGTCACAGGGGCGGCATTGATATCTTCATAATGATTCTGTTTCTGGCCTGCCAGAATCTCTTCCAGAGCGGCCACGATCTCATCGATGGCAGTGGTTCCGATAATGGCATCCACCTGCGGGATCTCCTTCTGGATTTCCTCACGGTAACGCTGTGCCAGACAACCTGCTGCGATCAGTGCTTTGACCTGTCCGCTGTCCTTCAGTTCTCCCATCTGCAGTAATGTATTGATGCTTTCTTCCTTGGCATCACCGATAAAGCAGCAGGTGTTTACTACTACTACATCTGCCTCTGCTTCATCGTCCGTGAAGGTATAACCTTTTTCCTGGAGCATGCCAAGCATCTTCTCGGAATCGACAAGATTCTTGTCACAGCCCAGGGATACAAACAATATCTTCATGCGTCTTATGCTTCCTCATCATCACCAAGGATTTTAATCTTACCCTGATTCAGCTCTTCTACTGCGATAGACAGGGGCTTATCCACCTTGGCTGTTACCAGAGGCTCGTCACCTGCGATGATCTGTCTTGCTCTCTTAGCAGTTGCCATAACAATAGAATAACGGCTGTTGACTACAGGTGCTTCACCGGGTTCTACCTCGCTGTTTACTACTTTCATTAAATCGGTATAAGAGGGATGTAACATTTTATTTTGCTCCTTTCGCGAAACCTTTCAGTTCCTCTCTGATCTCTTTGATAAATTCTCTACGACGGGACGGTTCATTTTTCGCCGCTTCCACAAACTTCTGTACTTCTGCGGCACACACATCCAGATCATCGTTCACTACTATATAATCATAGGCATCCATGCCTTCTGATTCCTCATAAGCCCGGGACAGTCTCTGTGCAATGACATCTGCTGTCTCGGTTCCTCTGCCCACCAACCTCTTCTGCAGTTCTTCTGCACTGGGAGGGGTAACAAACAGTAACAGGCTCTCCGGGAACTGCTCTTTGATCTTCATGGCTCCCTGGATCTCGATCTCTAAGATCACATCCCTGCCTGCCTGCATCTGCTCTTCCACATATGCTTTCGGTGTTCCGTAATAATTGCCGCAATACTGAGCATACTCGATAAATCCGTTTTTTGCAATATTTTCTTCAAATTGTTCTCTGGTACGGAAGAAATATTCTCTTCCGTCCTCCTCGCCTTCTCTGGGCTGTCTGGTAGTCATGGAAATGGACAACGCATAATTGTCATATTCCGATAACAGCTTTTTCACCAGTGTTCCTTTGCCGGCTCCGGAGAATCCGGAGATCACCATCAATATTCCCTTATTCTGCATCTTCTCTGTCCTCTTTTTCCTCTTCCGGCCACAGCGCCTGTGCTCTTCCCGCGATTGTCTCGGGAAGCAGTGCCGACAGAACGACCTGACTGTTCTCCATGACCAGTACCGCTTTCGTCTTCCGTCCCTGTGTGGCGTCGATTGCCTGTCCGGTCTCCTTGGCCTTCTGCACCAGTCGTTTGATGGGTGCGGCCTCCGGGCTGACGATGGCGATGATCTTATCTGTATTTACAATATTGCCAAATCCTATATGGATCAATCGGTTCATGGTATCACCTTTCGTAGCCATGCAGTTCCCATTCGCATAACCGCACGATATCGTGCTTCCCGCTGCTTCGCAGCTTGTTATTCAATATTCTGTATCTGCTCTCTGACTTTTTCGATCTCGGTCTTGAGCTCAATCGCACAGTTGGAGATCTCCAGATCGTTGGACTTGGACAGGATGGTGTTGGCTTCGCGGTTCATCTCCTGTGCCAGAAAATCCAGCTTTCTTCCGATACTGCCACCGGCCATCAGCGTACTCTTCGTGGTCTCGATATGGCTGCGCAGTCTCACCAGTTCCTCATCTACGCATACCTTATCTGCGAAGATCGTCACCTCGGTCAGAAGTCTTCCTTCATCTACAGTAGTATCGCCCAGCAGTTCCTTCACACGGTCTTCCAGCTTCTGACGGTATTCAGCAATGATCTGGGGAGAACGTTCCGTAATGAAATCCACCAGCTTCAGCATGCCATCCAGCTTGCTAATTAAGTCATCTCTTAAATGCTCGCCCTCGGTGATCCTGGTCTGTACAAACATCTCGCAGGCACCCTTCAAGGCTCTCTGAAGTTCTTTCCACAGTTCTTCCTCATCGATGTCCTGTTCTTCCATCACAAATACATCCGGATACTTGGACAAAGTGGACACTCGGATATCGCAGTCTAAGTCAAAATCACTGGCCATCTGCTTCAGGTATCCCAGATACTCCGCCGCCAGTTCCTTGTTGTAACGGACATTGGATGTGTTCTCGGAAAAATCCTCGTAGGTAATGAACAGATCTACTTTACCTCTGGAAATATAATTCTTCAGTTCACTGCGGATCGCAGATTCAAAGAAATTCAACTTCTTCGGCATTTTGATGTTCACATCAAGGTAGCGATGATTCACAGACTTCATCTCTACGGTAAACTTTCTGTTATTCTCGGCAGTTTCACATCTGCCAAATCCCGTCATACTCTTGATCATAGCTTCTCCTGTTGTAAGGGCGTGTAATGCCTTCCGCAATTTACGGTTTTCATTCTATTATAGAATAAATATGCCCTTTCCGTCAAGTGCAGGTGCCCTATTTACACTATTTCCACTCGTCGTAATGCTCCAGAAAATGATGCTTCACACCATCCTCTTTGTAGGCGATGATCGTACGTAAGTTTACATTCTCCACACTCTTGAAAATATTCCCCTCGATAAAAGGGTTAGTCTGTTTCAGCGAAGCGATCAGGTTCTTAATCTCCATACGCTTGGAGGGACTGCTGCCATCGGTACGGCAAGTGGTACAAGTGTCAGTGAACCGGCAGGCACACTGAATAAAATGCAGATCATTGTAATCTCTCCAGTGCTTGATGTCATCCTCCCTGATCAGGTACATAGGGCGGATCAGCTCCATGCCCTCGAAATTCGTACTGTGAAGCTTCGGCATCATGGTCTGTACCTGTCCACCGTACAGCATTCCCATCAGGATCGTCTCGATGACGTCATCGTAATGATGTCCCAGAGCGATCTTGTTGCAGCCCAGCTCTTTCGCATGACTGTACAGATAGCCTCTGCGCATTCTCGCACACAGATAGCAGGGGGAATCCTCTATGTCATACACCGCATCAAATATCTGGGATTCAAAAATGGTGATGGGAATATCCATCAGCTTCGCATTGTTCTCAATGATCTTACGGTTTGCCTCGCTGTAGCCGGGATCCATCACTAAAAATACCAGTTCAAAGGGGAACTTGTTATGGCGTTTCAGCTCCTGGAACAGTTTTGCCATCAGCATGGAATCTTTACCGCCGGAAATGCATACAGCGATCTTGTCGTTTTCCTGAATCATATCGTATTCGTTGATAGCTTTGGCAAACCGGGAAAACAGGACTTTGTGGAACTTTTTGCGGATGCTCTTCTCAATTTCCCTTGCCCGTTCATTTTCCTTTTCTCCGGGCTGTTCCTTCTGCATCAGGTTCAGCAGCCATCCGGTATAGCCGCCCTGTAAGCTGTAGGCCTCCATTCCCTGTTCTCTGAAATACTCTGCGGACACCTTACTGTTCTGTCCACGGCTGCAATACAAAATTACTTTTTTATCCCCTGCTGCCGCCGCCAGTCTGTCTATAAGTTCACATTCGGGGATTGCAATGGCTCCGGGAATCATTCCATAGTTTACTGCTTCATCCCCTCTGGTATCCACCAGGATGTATCGGTCAAGGTCCCGGGACTGTAGTTCTTCCCATGTGATCTCAATGGGCTGTATTGTCTCTTTTTCTTCCATTTTTATATTCCTTTACTCTGCCAGAACAGGCAGTCTATTGTTTTTCCTCTCTCAGTCTGCTACACTGTTATTAAAAATATGGTAACTGAATCGTTACATTACATCCATAGAAAGGCACACAAATGATTCCTTATACTACTTTAGATTCCATTATAGCTCAAATGCCCGAACGCACCGGGCACACTCTGTTAGATGAAGACCAGGGGTGTGTAAAAGGGTGTCGTATGGGCGTATCCCTCTATCGCAACACAGAATATCACATGCCGCAAAAGCATGACGATCAGGAAGGCTTCTTCGTATTGGACGGAAAAGGATATGCTCTCATCGATGGCGAAGAAATCCCTCTGCTGCCCGGTACCGCCTTTATGGTACCTGCTCACACAGATCATGTGATCAGACGGGATCCCTCCTGTGACTGCTGTAAGGTACTGTGGTTCCATGCCGCAGCAGAATGATCCTCAGTCCCCACATACCGCCAGAAGCTCCGGAAGCTGTGTCTGAAGTTCGGTCAGGCTGTCACACTTTTTATCTACTATGGTAAGAATCTCTTCTGTAGGTGGCAGTTGGTCCGGCACCATGACCGTAAATAATCCCGCAGCATGCGCAGACCGGATTCCATTAAAAGAATCTTCCACCGCCATTGCCTGCTCTGGCTTTACGCCCATTTCTTCACAAGCCTTCACGTAAATATCCGGTGCGGGCTTTCCGTGATCCACCATGTCCCCGCAGACAATTTTCTGAAAATATCCAGTGATGCCCGCTCTGTTCAGATGCTCCATGACAGCCGCCTTTCTCGTAGAGGAAGCCAGTGCCACCGGAACTTCGTTCTCCTTCAGATATTCCAGGATCTCATGCACGCCCGGCTTCTCGGGAAGGCCTTCCCGTTCTTCCTTTTTCTGAAATCTCCGGCTGCAATCCTCATGCAATTCTTCAAAAGACACATCGATGCCCTGCTCTGCTTTCGCTGCCTCGAACACTTCCTTCGTGCCCTGCAGTGTCCTTCCGATACAGGCTTTGGAAATCTCGTCCACATTTTTAAGGCCCCTGGGCTCCGCCGCTTCTCTCCAGCACTCCATATACATCCTCTCGGTATCAAAGAGGACACCGTCCATATCAAATATCACTGCGGTTATTGTTGTCTTCATAATTCTCCTCACATCCAGAGCACCATCAGATTGTTACCCATACCGATGATCCCCATCATTTTGCGCGTAAATAGTAATCGATGATATCTGTCTCTTCCATGGAAATATAAGTTCCGTACATGGCTATGTTGCAGCACAATACCCTGCTTCCCGCAGGGAAGATCATCTCATATCCTTTAGACGAAGCCAGCCCCGGATATCTGTCATCCGCCCTTCCGTAGGAAAAATAAGCAGCGGAATTACCTATCTTCAAAGGTTTCGGTGCCCCAATCCCTCCGGCAATCAGAGCCTCGTCCTTTTTCCATTCAAAAAAGCTCCAGTTCTTTTTCTCTCCGAGTTGCCTTGGTTCTCTGCTTCGTTCCGTCAGCAGAATCTTACCCTGTGTATTTAAAAATGTCAATGCTCCCGTCTTTTTATCCACACGGATCTGGGCATATCCCGCTGTAATTTCCACCAGGGAAGGATTCTCCCGCACCGTGCATCTGAGGTCTCCTGCTGCCGTCACCGCCGCTTTCGGGAATTCACGACACTGCCCTTTGGCAAAACAAATCCGGAACATATCCACCGCAAGGGGTGTGATCCGCAAGGTTCCGTAGCTACTCAAAAGATCCACATAGCCCTTGCCCTTCATGACCATGCGCACAGCGCAGTCGATCCTGGAATGTCCGGCGGGCATCAGTGTTTTGGCATCCGGCATATCGCCGTACTCGCCGTTATTTTCTACCATCCGCGGCTCCTGTCTGCCGGTTGCTCTGCCAGCATTGCCGTTTCCTGCCCCGTATACTTTCGCAGGTGACGGCTGTCCCGTCCGCCTCGATTCAGGTCCCCCTGACTTTCCTGCTTTCTTCGGTGTAGCGCCGTCTGTTGTCCCCTGACTGTTTCTTGTCACGATGATCTTCTTTGGGCCGTAACGCTCTCTGGCCACACGTTCCTTTTCCGCTTCCTGTGCCCTCTGTCTGTAGATCTCTTCTTTTGTCTTCTCCGACTCTGCCTGTTTTACCACCGTTTTCACCGGCTTCTTCTGGGCATCTGCGGCAAGGCGCATTCTCTGCTTCTGCTCCGGGGATACCGGATCTGCGATCAGTCCGGTGAGTTTCCCCCGGTACAGCACCGTCAGTTCATGCAGGGCTCGGGTGGCTGCCACGTACAGCTGCTTCACATACCCGTCTTCCACCGGGTAATCTTCCTCCGAAGCGTTGAAGATCAGTACTGCATCGAATTCCAGACCTTTGGTGTATTTTAACGGAAGTACCATGACGCCCTCGCCGATCTCCCATTTTCCCGCATCTCCGGTATTCAGGTCCACGCTGCCCTGTAAGGCTGCTGTTACTTTTTCCGCCTCCGCTTCGTCAATGCAGACTACGGCAATGGTATCCAGCCCCTTGCTCTGCCATGCTTTGATGATCTGCTCCGCCTGTGTCACCTGCTCTGTAAAATCCACACATTTTTTCACCGTGACCGGTTCCCCATGACGTATGATGGGCTCCACCGGATAGACCGGAAAGCTTCCGTGATACAGAATGTCCGTGGCAAACTCCGAGATTTCCACCGTGTTACGGTAGCTTTTCTGCAAAATGCCGAAATAATCAAACTCTCCAGGCAGCATCAATTTCCGCAGTTCCGTCCAGTCGTTGAGACCGTAGCGGTCGGAAATATTCTGGGCCACATCTCCCATGATCGTATAGGTACATTTGCTCAGACAATATTTTAAAGACGCATAGGCCATCATGCCGAAATCCTGGGCTTCATCAATGACCACATGCCCCGCCTCCCGGATCACCGTGTCCTCCTTGATGCGCTTGTAGAGGTAGGCCATGGCCGCCAGATCATAGACATCGTAGCCACCTTCCGGCACCTCGACCGTGAAATCTTTCTCCTGCTCTTCCTTCAGGAACTGTTCGTAGAGTTCCGCCACAGAGCCCTTCCATTCCCTTTTTCCGAAATAGGTCTCATAATAATGCTTGAGCTTCTGCTTTTCCGGCTGGGTATAGGAATAATATTTTCCGCTCAGCTCATTTTCCAGCCGTGCCATCAGATAATCCGTCAGTCTGCTGATTTTGTCCGCCCGGGACAGATCCTTTGTCTCTTTCAATAAGCGTGCAATGGTGGCCCGGTCCAGCAGCACTTTGCCAGTCTTTTCGATCACCACGTCCTCTCTGGGTATCGCGCGGTATTCGTAACGCAGGCAGAAATTCTCCAGCTCCTTAAACCAGCCAAGAGTTCCCTTCACCGCCGGGGTCACACCTTTTACCACCGACTTGATCTGCCAGGACTTGTCCCAGTCCTCGTACAAAAGCCTTACGAACAACTGCTCCATGGTCATCTGGGAGACCCCGTAAACATTCAGTTCCGGCAGCACTCCCGTTATATAGTTTAAGAGCACCTGATTGCTTCCCACAATATAAAAATCTTCCGGTGCAAACTCCTGATCGTAGTTGTACAGGATGTAGGAAATACGGTGCATGGCCACTGTGGTCTTGCCGGAGCCCGCCGCTCCCTGTACGATCATGTTGTGCTGGGGCTTTTTGCGGATGACTTCGTTCTGCTCCTGCTGGATTGTGGCAATGATCTCGCCCAGCACCGCCTTTTTGTTCCGCGCCAGATATTTTGTCAGCAGTTCATCGTTGGCCACCACATCCGAATCGTAGAAGTCCTTCAGCTCATCATTTTCGATCTCATAGGTGCGCTTCCGCGACAGGGTGATGTCGTATTTTCCCTCCCCCTTTACGGAATAAGAGACATCCCCCAGAGCGGCATCGTAATATACGCTGGCAATGGGTGCTCTCCAGTCGATGACCTCCGGTTCTGCCGGGTTATCCGCAATGACACTTCTGCCGATATAGTAGACCTCGTCTTTTTTCAGTTTTTTGTCCCGGAAATCAATTCTGCCAAAGTAGGGCTTTTTCCTCGCCTGTTCCGCCCGGCGCAGATCCTGATTCACGAACTTGAAGCGGGCATCCGCATTGTGCCACAGGGTCTGGGCTTCCTTGTCGTTCTCGTCGAATTCCTCCTGCATGGCATGCAGTTCTTCCGCCAGAGCCTGTACACTCTGCCTGTTGGCATCCACCTTGCGCTGTGCGATCTCTAACGTATGCTGTAATCTTTTTTCCTCATCCTGCCTCGTAATGCCGGGTAAACTGCTCATATTCTCTCCTGTTCAAAACCATAAAAAAGAAAAAGCAAAGGAAGCCTGTCGAAGACTTCCTTTGTATGTATTCTAAATCACATTTTACCAGTCAGAGCCCCAGTCATCGTATCCTGAGTCCCAACTGTCATTGGAATCCCATCCGGAATCCCAGCTGTCATCATCCCAGTCACTGTCATAACTGCTGTCATCATAGGTACTGTAGTAAGAAGAATCCTGAAAATTATCATATTCCGCACCGCTGTCATAGCTGTAGGAATCATAGTAACTCTCGTAATCGCTTTCCATCCAGGATTCATCCGGTGCATAGCGCCAGGAATCATTCTCCCATTCGTACCAGTTCCCATGATAATAGTAATAGTTCTGATCCTCATAGGTGTAATAGCCGTTATCCGGTCTGTTGTCAATCTGCCAGATAGAATAGGCGCCTGTAAAAATCGCCACCAGAGACAATGCTGCCATGATCAGGCAGAAAATTGTCAGAACCGTTTTTTCTATCTTTTTGCTCCGGGCTCTTTTCTTATTATAGGCGGTGTAATCTTTGGTTGGGCGGCTGGCAGGTGCCGCAGCTTTCGGCTGCTGGTGTGCTTTCTGCACTGCCACTCTTTCCTTCATCTTCTGGTAAAGTTCGTTGACCGCATAGGCTTCATCGGTTCCCTTGTAACGTACTGCCCGGGTACCGTCCTCTTTATTCTTATAGACTACGAAGGTGCCATCGGTCTCATCCTTGTAAATACCGAAGGCTTTCGCGCCCTTGTAATCCTCTCCGATAAAGGTCCGCATGTCCTCCAGCGGAAGGTTCATCTCCTTTGCCCAGGCTTTCAGTTCCTCGATTGTCTGTGGTACACCGTTGGCATGGCGGTTGTAATTGTTGTTGACACCGCCACAGTTCGGGCAGACCTGATCAAAATCGTTGATCCAGCTGCCACACCAGTCGCATTTTATCTTCATGTTCCCCTCCTGAAAATACACGTTGCAATAGTTTCTGTTTTATTGTACCACGTTCTGCACCTGCTGCCAACCTAGGATATTGCCAAAAGAATGCGGCTCTCCCTGAGGGTCTTGCTCTGGTCGTAATCATACTCTATGGTCTGGATACTGACATCCGGAAAACGGGCATGCAGCCGCTGCAAAATTCCCCGCTCGCAGACATGGCTGACCAGACATCCGAAGGGATGCAGGATCAGCACACTGCCACAGCCTTTTTCCACATATTGTATCACCTCTGCGGCAATCAGCCAGCCGTCTCCGGTATTGCAGCCCTCCGCCAGAATCCCCTGCACTTTCTCCTTCAGTTCCGGGAACGGCAGATCCGTCTGGAACCGGTCTGTCTCCCCGATCACCGTAAGCAGATGTTTTTGTGCCTCACACAACCGGTGGAGCACAAAGGCACAGGCTTTCGCCATGATGGGATTGCGCTGGTACTTTTCTGCCTTATACCGCTCTGTATCCACCAAATACAGACAGTAGTTGATGAAACCACCACTGTAAGGCTCCATTCCCTGCCGGAGCAGAAAACTTTCGATATCGTCATTTCCCAGTTTCGAATATTTCATATAGATCTCACCGGTGATGCCAACTCTCTTTTTCTTCCCGGGTTTCACCGGTACCTTCGAAAATACTTCGCAGGCATACCGGTAATTCTTCTCTCTGGTGTGCCGTCCGTTCCTGTGTCTCCGAATGCTCTCGCACAGTTTCTTTTCCACTTGACTGCGGATGCGGTCCGTCTCTCCCGGATTCTGTTCGTAGGGCTTCACCTGCTGGTACAGGCACATGATCAGATCGCCATAGCATCCGGCAGCAATCCCACCGGACAACAGTGACGGAGTAATGCGAAAGCCTGTATGTTTTTCTTCTCCCATGAGGTTCAGGGAGATTACGGGAATCTGGGCATACTCCAGCTGTCCCTGCTCTACCATGCGGTACAGCACTCTCTGGAGCAGATTGTAGATATTTCCGGCCCTGCAGGCACCGCCCGCCTGGGGCTCCATGAAGGTGATCTCCTCCGGATCCCGTTCCCCGCTTTCCAGATATTCCAGGAACTGTGCAAGGATCAATACCGTCGGATAGCAATAGTCGCTACTGATATAGCGAAGTGCCAGAGTGCGGTCCTTCACCGGGTTCTTTAAAGTCTCGAAGGAATACCCCTCCGCCCGGAATGCCGCCTCCAAAAATACATTCGTGTACTCCAGCATCTCGCACAGCAGGATCGTACGGGTCTTCTTGTCATGACGTGTGAAATTTTTACATACTCTGTGCAGTTCCTCCATACGTTTTCCTCATCTGACCGGGTTGGTTTGTGTCCGAACATAAATTTACTATTTTATATTGTAAGCTGAATCGTTGGCCCGTGCAAGTGTACATCTGGTTTATTCTGGTTGTCTACCATCGTCTGTAAACTTTCAGGCACACAAAAAAAGTGGAAACCTTGTATTTTCAAGGTTTCCACGCTTTTCAAAAGAGCTGCTGACGGGAATCGGACCCGTGACCTCCGCACTACCAATGCGACGCTCTACCGACTGAGCCACAGCAGCATCACGTGACTGCTAACGCAATCACCGTGTTACATTCTATCAAAGGTATCTCACTTTGTCAATAGAATTATTTTAAATTATATATTTTTTTTGCACAATTCATTCATTATGCTTTCAGTGACCAGTCTGCGCATCTCTTCTGGGGGCATATCATTACCGATATGGTGGCACTGGTACATCAGATAGGAAATCATCCGAGCTAACAGCGCGTTGGTAATATAAGACAGCGGAATGTCCTCCCGCAGTTCTCCTTTCGCCCGTGCACTGTCTATGATCTGGCGGACCAAAAGATCCACCGGCCCGTTTTCCTTCTGTTCCGCTATCCGTTGCCGCAGAAGATTTCCCTCCTTGGAATGATCCGTCAGCAGATGCAGAAACGCCATGATGGCATCCACACACTGGGAATGTTCTTCCACCAACAAAAGCATTCTGTGGATCTGGGTCTCCAGATCCGGACAGGTCTGAATCTGATGGGAAGCCTGCTCCGTTACTGTACGGATTTCATACAATAGGGCACAGACAATGATCTCTTCCTTGGAATCAAAATATTCATAAGCAGTTCCCTTGCCAATGCCCGCCAGCCCGGTGATCATGGACACGCTCATTTCCGAGATATCCTTGTCCTCCCGCAAAAGTGTGCTGACTGCCCGGTACATGGCGGTCACCTTGGGAGGCACCTGGTTCGGTGCCTCCAATCCGGTTATTTTACTCATTTTCCGCATCCCCCGTTTTTCCAGATCTTTGAGATTTTGCCAGCTTCTTAGCCGCTCTTCTCTCCTGTCTGCTCCGCTTATCGAAGATCAGATAGAAGGTCGGGATCAGGATCAGGGTCAGGATCGTGGAAGCCGTCAGACCGCCGATGATAACCAGTGCCATTCCCTGCATCATGACACCGTTATCGCCCAGTCCCAGTCCCATGGGGATCATGGACAGGATCGTTGTCAATGTCGTCATCAGGATAGGACGCAGACGGGTACTTCCGGAAGCCACCAGCGCATCCTCAGTGGACATTCCCTCTTCCCGCAGCATATTTGCGGAATCCACGAACAGAATACCGTTATTTACCACAATACCCATCAACATCAGAAATCCCATCAGGGATACCATACTAATGGTACTTTGCGTAATGAACAACAGCAGGAAGGATCCGATCAGTGCAAAAGGAATACACATCATGACCATGAAGGAGAATCTGGGGGATTCAAACTGCATTGCCATCACCAGGAATACCAGGAATGTAGCTACCAGAATTGCCTGCAACAATGCCTGGAACTCATCGTTCATCATTCCAGTCATCATACTGTCTGCCGGGGTTACAGAATCCGGGAATACCGTGTGATCCACCAGATCGTTGATAGCATTCTGGGCATCAAATATCTTCTCGGAGGTCATAGTGGACGTCACGCTGACCTGATACAGACCGTCCTGCTTCATGATGGTCTCCTGACTCTGTGCGTAATTGATCTCTGCAATATCTCTTAACGGTACCACGGTGCCAAAAGAAGTATCCAGTCCCAGATCCATCAGCAGGTTCAGATCATCATAGCTTCCTTCCGGATATTCCAGCCATACCGCATACTCCGAACCATCATTGGTGATCGTCAACGGATTCATACCGCTTAATACGTTATGTATGGTCATGCCGACCTGAATGGGTGTCAGCCCGTACTGCATTGCCTTCAGAGGATCTACCACTACCTTGGCCAACGTCGTAGAGTTGGCCAGAGAGTTTTCTGTCTTTACGACACCGTCAATCTTCTCGATCTCTGCCTGCAGGTCTTCTGCGGCCTGTGCCAGTTCTGCCCTGTCACTGCCCTGTAAATCGATCTCATAGCTGCTGGTGCTCATCATGGAGCTCATACTGCTGCCGGAAGATGTTACCGTAACATCCATATCCGTCATACCGGCTGCAATCTCATTCCATTTATCTACTACCTGTGCTGTAGTCAGGGTTCTCTTCTTGATGAGATCTGCAGTAAGGGTTGCACTGGAGCCGCTGATGGATACGGAATAGAATTCCACATCCGGTTCCTCTTCAGCGATCTGTTCCCACAGCTTCAGTGCTTCATCCTCTTTTTCCAGTGTGGTACCGGAACGGAAATTCACCGTAACCGCCACGACTCCTTCATCCGCTGCAGGAATCAGCTCCATGTCCAGCGTTCCTGCCAGCAGAACCGTGCCGATCATCAGAGCCACAGCCACACCAACGACGGTCCTTCTGCGCTTCATCAGCTTCCGCAGGATCTTCTGATACCATGTGGTAAATTTCTTCAACAGCTTATCGATGGGCAGATTTTCTTTTTCCTTCGGTTTAAATACTGTGTAGAACAACGGTACCAGCATCATAGCTGCGATCAGGGATGCCAGCATGGCAAATACAATGGTGAATCCCAGCTGCTCAAACATCTGTCCGGACAGGCCCTTCATAGTGGCCAGCGGCAGATATACCACGATGGTGGTAATGGTGGAAGCGATAATAGAAGCCGTCACTTCCTTCGTTCCCTCTAAGGCTGCCTGTTTCAGATCCGGCGTACTCTTCTGTCTTCTGAAACTACTCTCGATCACGACGATGGAAGAGTCTACCATCATACCGATGGCAATGACCAGAGAGCCCAGTGTTACGATGTTCATGGAGAATCCCATCATACTCATAAGGATCAGGGTCAGGAACAGGGAAATGGGCATGGAGGCTCCGACGATCAGGCTGGCTTTGAAATCACCGAAGAACAGGAACAGCACCGCCATGGTCAATACGACACCTAATAACAGGGTCTCTGCCACACTGGTCAGAGCGCTGATAATGGAGGAGCTGGCATCATAGGTGACATCAAATTCAATGGCCGGATTCTCCGCCTGGATCTGCTGTAATTTTTCCTTCACATCCCGGCAGGCATTTACCGTACCGGCACTACTCTTGTTCTTAATGCCGATGCTGACATTGTCCTGTCCGTTGTAACGGCTGATACTGGAAGCATCCTTGGATGCTGTGGTAACATTTGCAATATCCTGTAAGGTAATGACCTGTCCTTTGGTGGTCATCAGGGGTACTTCCCGCAGCTTCTGTACCGTATTGTACTCCATGGACGTCGCCACGCTGAGGTCCTGACTGCCCTGGGTCACGCTGCCTGCAGGATAAGTAAAGTCTACGGTTCCCAGCATCTGTGCCACACTGGACATGGTCAGACCGTACTGCTTCATCAGGGTCTCATTGAGTTCTACTTTGATATAATCCTCGGAACCACCGGTGACGGATACCTGTGCCACGCTGGACAGAGATTCCAGTTCCGGTACCACGGATTCATTGACTACTTTTAACAGATCCACATCGCCGACTTCCACTGCGGAGATCGTCATGACATCCATACTGTTCATGTTCATCTCAATGATGGTAGGCTGATCCACGTCATCCGGCAGACTTAACTTCGCCGTCTCCATGGCCGCACGCAGATCGTTGTGACATTCATCAATATCCACACCGTATTCATAGGTAAACAACACCATGCAATAATTTTCAAAGGAATAAGAATTCACGGAATCCACACCGCTCAGAGTGGAACCGGAATCTTCAATAACGGATGCCACCAGTTCATCCACGCTCTCCGGATCTGCACCGGGATAAGTAGCCATGACGATGAGCATAGGCATCTCAATGTCGGGAGTCAGTTCCATCTTGAATCCGAAAATGGAGCTGATGCCGAATACTGCCAGTGCCAGGAGCACCAGAAAACAGGATACCGGTCTTTTCAGAGCAAGCTTTGTCAAATTCATTCTGCTGCCTCCCCCTACTCTTCTGCCTTCACCGGTGCGGTGACTTCCACACCGTTCATCAGCTTGGGAGACCAGCTGGTGATCACGGTATCTCCGGGCTGTATTCCCTCAGTAACAGAAATCTGTGTATCATCAAACAGATCCGTGGTCACATAGGTCTTCACGGCCTTGCCATCCACACTTAAATATACATAAGAGCCGGTATTATCATAGTACACGGCATCATAAGGAATCAGTACCGCACTGTCGTTCGTATGATAGGTATCGGTCGTCAGTTTCACGGATACACCGCTGGGCAATGCACTGCCATCGGCATTTACCGCTGCTTTGATCTGGAACAGACCGGTCTGCTGATTCACTGCCACACCGATTTCGGTGATGCTGCCGGCGTAGCTGGTGGTTCCCCGCTCCACGGTCACTTCCTGCCCCATGGTCAGTGTATTTTTCACAGCTTCGCTGACCTGAAAAGTCACGGTCATCATATTTTCATTGGCAATGGTGTACGCAGGATTGCTGCTTCCGGCAATGCCGTTGACTTCCACTCCCTTGCTTTGGATTGTACCGGAGATGGGAGCCTTGACAGTGTAGTAGGATAATGCCAGTTCCGCACTTTCCACGCCCACATTTGCCAGCTGTTCACTGGTGGACAGCTGCTTCTTCGTATCCTCCAGTGCCTGTCCCTGGGACAATGCCTGGGAACGATCCACAATATTCATGCTGCTCTTTGCTGCATTGTAAGCGGATTCCGCCTGCTGTAATCCGGCCACCAGAGAATTTCTGCTGGACTCCAGCTGTTTCTTCGTTCCTTTCAGTGTCTCGATCTGCGTCTTCATCTGCACAACACTTGACGCATTTCCGCCGCTCACACTGGATGACGCTGCTTTTATGGCATTCTCCAGCTGTGTAATATTTGCATTACATGCGTCGATCTGATCTGAAAGATCATCATAGTTCTGGTCATAGGCATTTTTCGCCTGGACATACGCGATCTGTGCCTGATCATACCCGGACTGTGCCTGCACTCTGCTGCTATCCATCTGGATATTGGCGGATTCCTGCTGGGTGGTCAGGGCACTGTCTGCCTGCTGCCTTACATTGGCCGCACTGAGCTGTGCCTGTTCTAACTGCAGTTTTGCTGCAGAGTCATCGATTTTGAACAAAACATCCCCGGCATTGACCTGATCTCCCACCTCAAAATAAGTATCCGTCACTGTACCGGAAGCAAAGGGAATGACATAGACCATCTCCTGGGGAGAAACCGTTCCCACAAAGCTGTTCTGCAAGGTCAGTTTTCCGGTCTGGGCCTGCTTCATATCCACGACTACCGCAGAAGTCTCCACAGCATCCTGTGCCCCATTGCTGCCGCAGCCTCCGAGCAACAGACTGCCTCCCATCAACAACGCCATTCCGACGCTGCAATTTCTTTTCCATGTATTGTGCATGATCTTTTCGCCTTTCTGAAATATGTGTAACTATTCAGAGCCAATGGGCGAAAGTAACCACCATGAGCAAATAACATGCAGGCATGTTATTCAGTACAGCCTCGCAGAGGCGGTTTTGCGAATGTGGTTCTGAATAGTTATGAATATGTATTTGCTTTATTAACCGACCGGCCGGTCGGTCAGCATTTGCAGTATACTCCTATGCCGGGTTTTAAGTCAATATTCCAACTCTGCAGATTCTATTAAAAAACTATAAAAAACACATTCCTGAAAAATTTTTTCAAGAATGTGTTCTCTTCTCTCATTATTTTGCATCACACCAGTCTCCGGATTTTGCTCTTCAGACGCTGTAAGGCATTGTCCGTAGACTTTTCGTCTCTTCCCAGCACCTTGGCGATCTGGGTATAGCTCATTCCCGTCAGGTACAAATCCAGCACCTGTTTTTCAAAGCTGCTGAGTTCTGTCTCAATAGCTCTCTCCAGATCTTCCACCCGCTCCTTGTCCAGGAACAGTTCCTCCGGACTCATCTGGGTTCTGGCCGCCAGAGCCTCAATGAGATTTTTCTCCTCATTGTCCGTGCCCTCGCTGCTTCGCTCATACAGAGATACATAGCTGTTGAGCGGTGAGTGCTTCAGGCGCTTGGAAGCCTGCACTGCCGTGTACATCTGTCTGCTGATACACAGATCTGCAAAGGTATAAAAGCTGGCATCTCTGCCGCAGTCATAATCCCGCACTGCCTTGAACAGCCCGATCATCCCTTCCTGGATCAGATCTTCGCTGTCTCCGCCCAGAATATACATGGATTTTGCCTTGCTTCGCACCAGATTTTTATACTTGTCGCAGATGTAATCCATCACCTGTCTGTCACCTTCCCGCAGCTGGTCGATGAGTTCTTCATCCGTCATCTCTTCATATTTGAAATGCTCTGCCATGCTTTCCCCTTTTTTCCACTCCTATATTACGCCTGTAATCTCTGACGCACGATCTCATAAGCCAGTACGCCTGCTGCCACGGAAGCATTGAGGGAATCGATATCCCCCTTCATGGGAATGGATGCCACCATATCGCATTTTTCCTTCACCAGACGTCCTACGCCCTCGCCCTCGTTACCGATGACCAGACCGATCGGGCCTTTCAGATTCAGATCATACATGGTGGTGCCTCCCATATCCGCACACACGAACCACAGACCGTCCTTTTTCAATTCTTCAATGGTCTTGGCCAGATTCGTCACCTTGGCTACCGGCGTATAATTCAATGCTCCGGCGGAAGTCCTTGCCACCGTCGCGGTCAGTCCCGCCGCACGGTTCTTCGGAATGATGACTCCGTGGGCTCCGGCCAGATTGGCGGTACGGATGATGGCTCCCAGATTGTGGGGATCCTCAATGTTATCCAACAGGAAAATAAAAGGCGGTTCCCCTTTTTTTCTTGCGCCTTCCAGAATATCATCCACCTCCGCGTACTCATAAGCTGCCGCATAGGCAATGACTCCCTGATGCTTTCCGGTCTCGGATAACTGGTCCAGACGCTCCTTGGTCACATATTTTACTAATGTATCATGCTTTTTTGCTTCTCTTTTAATGGTCATCATGGGGCCATCCTGACAGCCATCCAGAATGAATAACTTGTCAATGGGTTTGCCCGCACGATAGGCCTCGATCACGGCATTTCTGCCTTCTATGGTAAATTCCTGATATCCCATGTTTGTCCTTTCTATTGTGAATTTTTATTACAGTTCCATGCCTGCCAGACGGATGCCGTCTTTGATCAACTGCAACATCCGGTCGATCTGTCCCGTCAGGTACAGATAGCCCATCAATGCTTCAAAACCGGTAGCTCTGCGGTAATCTGCCACGGAAGCGTTTTTCGCGGTGGTGTATGATTTGGCGTTGCGTCCTCTGCGGTACACCGCTTCCTCTTCCTCCGTCAGTTCCGGAAGCAGTGCCTCGATCATGGCAGACTGCGCCGGTGCCTTTACATAACGTGTCGTCTTTTTATGCAGATCATTGGCGGAACGGTTAGCTCTCTCCACCACCACGCTGCGGATCACCAGCTCATAAATCCCGTCTCCGATATAGGCCAGGGTCAGCGGAGAATACGCCCGGACATCCTGTCCTTCGCAAGCAAATGCTTCCTTTATTTTCGTAAGAAGGGTTATGCTCTCTTCCATTTTACACCCTCTCTGGTATCTTCCAGCACAATGCCTTTGGCTAACAGCTCGTCACGGATCTCGTCGGCTCTTGCGAAATTCTTCGCCTTTCTGGCTGCCTGACGCTCTTCAATCAGTGCCTCGATATCGCTGTCCAACATTTCCGCTTTCTTGTCTACGATCAGTCCACAGATATCGGACAGAGTCACGATTTCCTGTTTCAGAGCCTCCAGAAATGCCTTGCTGCTATCTGCTTTCGCATTGGAGTTGACGAATTTTACCAGCTCGAAGATAGCTGCCAGCGCATCCGCAGTGTTGAAATCATCGTCCATAGCTTCATCGAATTTGGTCTCAAAGCCCTGTGCCTCGGTAACTAACTGCTTTTCTTCTTCGGACATTTCGGCATCTGCTGCCTTTTCCAGCAGGAACTTCAGGTTATCCACGCTGGTAACGATTCTCTCGTAGCCGTTCTTTGCTGCTTCCATCAGATCGGCACTGAAATTCAGCGGGCTTCTGTAATGTGCGGACAGCATGAAGAAACGAAGTACCTGCAGATCATATTTTTCGGAGATCTCACGAACAGTAAAGAAGTTGCCCAGAGACTTGGACATCTTGCGGTTGTCAATGTTCAGGAAGGCATTGTGCATCCAGTATCTTGCAAAAGGCTTGTCATTGGCTGCCTCGGACTGTGCGATCTCATTCTCGTGATGAGGGAAGATCAGATCTTCGCCACCGGCATGAATATCTATCTCCTCACCCAGATAACGCTTACTCATAACAGAGCACTCGATGTGCCAGCCGGGACGGCCCTGACACCAGCAGGAATCCCAGTAAGGCTCGCCTTCTTTCTTCGGCTTCCACAATACGAAATCCAGGGGATCTTCCTTCTGATCTTCACCGGAGACTAACAGGGAACGGTTACCGCCCTGCAGATCGTCCAGGTTCTTGTGAGACAACTTGCCGTAGTCCTTGAAGCTTCTGGTCCGGAAATATACCGTACCATCCGCTGCGGGATACGCATGCCCCTTGTCGATCAGAGTCTGGATCATATCCAGCATGCCGCCGATCTCCTCGGTAGCCTTAGGGTTCTTGGTAGCGGGCTTGATATTCATTCCCTCCATGTCTTTTTTGCACTCTGCGATATAGCGCTCGGAGATCACGCTGGGCTCCACACCCTCTTCATTGGCCTTCTTGATGATCTTGTCATCCACGTCTGTGAAGTTGGATACATAGTTTACTTCGTAACCCTTGTATTCCATGTAACGGCGCACCGTATCAAATACGATCATGGGGCGGGCATTGCCGATGTGGATCAGGTTGTATACGGTAGGTCCGCAGACATACATTTTTACCTTTCCCGGCTCCAGGGGCTTAAATTCTTCTTTTCTCTTGCTTAAAGTGTTGTAGATTTGAATACTCATGATTTATCCTTTCCTGTCTTAACTGTATTATCAGTTTTCGCTTCTTCGCTCATTACCACCAGCCTGCGCAGCTGTTTCAGTTCATCTTCCATCTCCAGCACGCGGTTGGTCAGTTCGGAGTTCTCACGCTGCAATACCGTGATATCTTCCCGCACCGGATCGGGGAGATCTGTCTGGTTCATGGTCTCCTGGGGGAGGCTTGCGTTGTTACGCTTTACTACGCGTCCCGGTACACCCACGACCGTGGATCCGGGGGGCACTTCACCTAAGACCACGCTTCCGGCACCGATCTTCGAATTATCTCCGATGGTAAAGGAACCCAGTACTTTCGCACCCGCACTGATCATGACGTTGTTGCCGATGGTGGGGTGACGCTTACCGTGCTCCTTGCCGGTACCGCCCAGGGTCACGCCCTGATACATTGTCACATTATCGCCGATAATGGTAGTCTCACCAATGATGACACCGTTGCCGTGATCAATGAAAAATCCCTTGCCGATCTGCGCGCCGGGATGGATCTCAATGCCCGTCTTACGTACACCACGCTGGGAAATATATCTGGCCCAGAAATAATGCCCGCTCACATATAGCTTGTGAGCCAGTCGGTAATGGATCATGACCTTGAAACTGGGATACAAAAGTACCTCCATGGAAGAATGGATCGCCGGGTCACGCTCCCTGATAATACGGACTTCTTCTTTTAAATTTTTGATGATGCCCATGTTCTCACCTCGAAATATACTTCGACTATTCAGACATCTTTTGCAAATTGATATTTGAATCGTCTCAAAAAAATACCGCAGACAAACTCTTCTCTTAGAGACGAATTTATCCGCGGTTCCACTCTACTTAAGGGACGATGCCCTTCACTCTTACGCCTATGGCGTCACGCACATAACGGGTGCTCACCGGATCCGGATACTGATTACTGTTAACGTTCCCCGGATCAGCTCACAGGCGCACTTCCTTTTCCTCAGACGAAAGCCGCTCCCAGCTTCTAACAGCTTCTCTCTGGCGTCCCACCGAAAAGTACTTTTCCTGCTCCATGCCTTTACTGAATATACGATCATTCCTACTAAATAAGATATGCAAAAATACGGGTTTTGTCAACCCCGGAGTTTTCTACATCACTGCTTTTTCCAACGTTTCCCTCACATATTCATTCAGTGACATCTGGCATGCAGTTGCATGGATCACAAGCTGCTTATGAGTCTCAGGTGCGATCCGGATATTAAAGCTTCCCTTGTATGCTTTTTCCGGAGCTTTCCCCTGTCCTTCACACAGTTGCAGATAATCATCTACCGCCCCATGAAAATCCTCTACCAGACTCCTGGCATCGGTTCCCTCATAAGAGATCAGGGAACGAATCCCCATTACCTTTCCGAAAAAAATCCCATCCTCCTCGGAAAATTCTACGCTGCCGACATACCCTTTATATTCCATCGTATTTTTCAAATCAATCCCTCCTGTTCCAACAGATCACGTAATTGTCTGACCTGGTATGCTTTCAATTCCTTTTGCGGATGCGGCTTATGTAGTAATATACTCCCATGCTCCTCACTGGTAAACATCACTCTGGAACCGCTGGTTTTCCCCTTATTGGATTTCGTAAATTCCAGATAATCCAATAAAACTTCCGCATCATGAAAGGTAAATGTCTTCGGTCTGCTTTTTAACTGTTCAATTAGTTTTTCCTTTTGTCCCATTTGTACCCCTT
This sequence comes from Clostridium sp. AF34-10BH, assembly GCF_003478095.1. Taxonomy (NCBI): domain Bacteria; kingdom Bacillati; phylum Bacillota; class Clostridia; order Eubacteriales; family Clostridiaceae; genus Clostridium; species Clostridium sp. AF34-10BH. The sequence continues at coordinate 80,030 of NZ_QUEC01000013.1, read as the reverse complement.
GTTAATTATATTATATTTTTTCTGCTCGTTTTTTGCAACTGTTTTTAGTTGCAAGAATGAAGTTAAAAGCATATTTTCTACCTAATTTCAATGGATTGGAAAATTTCTCCGACATTGGATTCTAATAGAAAACAGATCTGATAATAGAAAAAGGCCCTATGCCATTTATATTAGCATAGAACCTTTGTAATCACAATAGTATTTTATTCTTCCAAAAGCACCCACTGCCCCTCCGGTGCCGCAGCTGTTTTCTCCGTCAGCTCTTATAATCCTCGATCATAGCTTCGATCTCAGCGATCTGCGCTGCGCTGAGCTTCTTGCTCTGGATAAATGCGGCGATCATCTTCGGCAGCGAACCGCCGTAAGCCTTCTCCACGAAAGCCTCCCCCTGGGCTCTGTGGTATTCCTCCTTATTCAATACGGAAGATACGATGGCATTCTCATTTTTGAAAATACCGTTCTCACACAGCTTTTTAATGAACGTATAGGTAGTGGATTTCTTCCAGCCGAACTTCTCCGCGCACTGTTTTACCAGTTCTCCGGAACCGATGGGTTCCTCCTCCCAGATCAGCTCTGCAAATTTGTATTCCGTCTCCGTCATCTGATACATTTCCATTCCTCCTTGTATCCTTCTTAATCCAGCCCTTGCCAATTATGCAATCCTATTGGCTTTTCTGCACTCATCACATTATAAAAGGTCGATAGTATACAGACCTTGTTCTAATCAAAGTCTATATCCTATCGACCTATTTGTCAAGTTCTTATTTTCCGAAATTATCAGCTCTTCGGGCATCCGCTGCAGCTTCCACATCCCCCCTGCACCGCCTGCGCAGTGAGGTCAAAGGGCGTAGTCACCAGACAGATTGCCTGAGAGGAGATTCCCTCTCCGCTGCCGGTAAATCCCAGTCCTTCCTCGGTAGTGGCTTTCACATTGACCTGCCCCACATCGATCAGCAGAGCCTTGGCAATATTTTCCCGCATGGTATCAATGTGGGGGCGCATCTTCGGTGCCTGCGCGATGATCGTCGCATCAATATTTTCGATAAACACATGATTTTCTTCCAGCAGCTCGCCCACTTTTTCCAGCAATTTTATGGAAGAAATACCCTTGTATGCGGGATCCGTATCCGGAAAATGCTTTCCGATATCTCCCAGCGCCGCTGCCCCCAGCAGCGCATCCATTATCGCATGGAGCAGGACATCCGCATCCGAATGTCCCAGAAGTCCTTTTTCATAAGGTATTTTCACACCGCCAATGATCAGGTCTCTTCCCTCCACCAGACGATGTACATCATATCCCATTCCGATTCTCATACTTACAACCTTTCCGCAGACGTTATCCTTTTTCAAAAAGTACCGACATCCCTGTGTCTTACCCGATTCTCCAACCAGCCAGTCCCCAAACCGTTCTGTCCCGTTGCGGCCAGTGCCGGGTGCCAACAATGTCGTCTGCAATATACGAAATCTCTGTCATTATTTTCTCGCCACAGCACAGTCCATCAGATCCTCCGTACTGTCAAATACATAGACCGTATAACTGCCGTCCTCATACACCTTATTGCCCTGTTTCAGCGCAGGCGCCGATGCATATTCCGCGCATTCCTCCGACGTCAGAAGCAGGAATGTCTCCCCGGTATGATACCCTTCCTCATAATATTTCATGGGAGAAGACCACTTGAAATATTCCAGATGTTCGGGATCTCCGATGTTGCCGATCTCCACTTCGCCATTGGTAAGCTCTGTAATGATATTGGCATTATTATAAGTAGCAAAGCCAAAATCATACCCGTTTTCCGCAAGGAACTGCGCCACGGGACGCTTCGTTTCGTTCTTGTCCACCGTCAGGAAAGACATCACCGTTTTGCCCGTTCCAAGGATCAGACAGATTGTAAGCAACGCCGTCACCGCCAGACGGTCAAATGGCATTTTCTCCTCTTCCAGATAAAAGCACAATACCGGCAGTGCAAAAATAAAAATCGTAATATAATACCGCGGCACCATGGTGCTGGTGGTGAAAATAAACACAAACAGATTTAGGACAAAGCTGACTTTCAGGAAAAGTGTGATCAGGCTGCGAAATCCTGTACTCTGCTTTATCTTTCCGTTCTTCACCGTAACATATCCGTAGATGCCCAGCATTACGAAGGCCGCCATGGTCACAATACCACGCAGGGATAAAAAGCCCTTGTCGGGAATATAACCAAAAAGCATTAACAGACAGCCTACTGCATTCTGGATCCGGTCAAACAGCACCCCGTGGTACAGAGCAATGAAATTCGTGGCACCATAGGTCTGGAATACGTATTTGTGACTGATGAACACTACATTGATGCCATAGCCCGCTACCGCGAAAAATGCCCCCGCCAGACTATACAGAAAATATCGCATCCTGTCCGTAGAAAGTAAAGAGCGGAAATGCTCCTTTGTCATCTCTCCGCGGAAGCTCTGAAATTCCTCACCACCCAGCAGATAGAAAAAGGAAGTCAGTACCAGCGGGCACTGTAATGCCAGCAGGTAACGTACGCCGGACATTCCACAGACAATAGCCAGTAGTACATAGAAGATCCACAGGCTGACCTTGCGTTTTGTACTGTATTCTCCACTGCACAGCCGCAGATACATACCGAAGAACCACAACACCAGAATCACATGGGACATGTAGGTATTGCCCATTTGCATGTGTGTCATCATGGTCTCGGAAAAAGGCAAAAGCAACAGACAGGAGCTTAACACCGTAAGCCTTCTGGATACCTTTAACGGCTTCATAAAATAATAATAGGAAGCCAGCATCAGCCCGTAAAACACCAGATTCGTGATCGTGCGGATCACATGCCAGTTGTTGCAGATCCGGAACAGCGGTCCCATGATCAGCTGTGTATACAGCACACGGAACTCCGTGGAATAATACCAGTTCGTCGTTGAAACCATCTGATGCTCCCCCGCAAGGATCCGGGAAAAGATCATCTCTGCCGCCATATCGGAATCCAGCCAGTGATCCTGGCTGATAATATTAAGTCCCAAAAGGAGCAGAAGTGTGGCTCCCAACAGGATATAAGGTATCTGTTTTTTCAGTGTTTTCATACCGCAGACCTTTCTGAATTATGCCTATCTATTCTTTCCTAACTATACACGATTTGCCGCGAAAGCACAACTGCGGCTTTTGCGGCAAATACATAAAATTCCTCATCTACTTAAGATTTTTTTCTCTTGGGGAAGCTGTTACCGATGCCCGGCTCTTCCCGTTTCTTTCTCTTTTTCGCTTCTCTCTCCGCTCTGTCCCCGGAGTATTTACGGTCCGCTGCCTTTCTGTCGCGGCCGCTCCATTTTCTTCCGTCCTCGCGGTTCTCGTCTCTGCGACGTCTTCTGTCCTCTCCGGAACCGGTGCTGCCATCATCTCTGCGGTCTCTGTCACTACGGCCGAATCTTCTGCGGTCCCCGTCTTCGCGGCTGAACCTCCGTCTGCCGTCTCCTCTGCCGAAACCACGGCCTTCGCCATCGTTTCTGCCGAAACGTCCCTTCTCTCCGAACCGTCCGCGGCGCTGTACATAATCATCTGCGGCGATCTCCTCGCCCTTGTCGCCGACCTGATATTTCAGCATGGCTGCCGCCAGATCCAGTGCGTCGCAGCCTTCCTCTTCCATCTTGCGCTGCAGGAAGCTCTTCATCAGTTCGATGTCTTCATGCTCATGCAGTTCCCATGCATTGTTCAGATACTTGTCTGCTTTCGCCTTGAGTACCTTCGCCGCTCCGGGAAGCTTTTTCTCGGTGATCGTGGTATGGCAGACTCTCTCGATCTCACGAATCTTGTAGATCTCTCTGCTGTTTGCAAACGTAAAGGATCTGCCCTTTCTGCCGGCACGCCCGGTTCTGCCGATACGGTGCACGTAATACTCAATATCCTGTGGAATGTCATAGTTGATGACCGCTTCCACATCATCCACATCAATCCCTCTGGCTGCCACATCGGTAGCGATCAGGATGCTGGCGCCGCCGTTACGGAAACGGTTCATCGCCACATCACGCTGCGCCTGGGACAGGTCGCCGTGCAGTCCTTCCGCCTGAAATCCCTGCTGCTTCAGCAGATCCGCCAGCTCGTCCACCTTCTTCTTCGTATTACAGAAGATCAGTGTCAGCTTCGGCTGATAATATTCCAGCAGTCTCACGCAGGCTGCATCCTTGTCCTGATTTTTTACACGATAAAATTTCTGGGATACCAGTGGGATCGTCAATTCTTTTGCCGCTACTTTTACCAGTTTGGCATCCTTCTGGAAACGATCGGTGATCTCGAGGATCGGCTTCGGCATCGTCGCGGAAAACAGTGCGGTCTGGTGCTCTCCCGGAATCTGTCCCAGGATCAGTTCCATATCCTCACGGAAGCCCATGTTCAGCATTTCATCTGCTTCATCCAGTACCACCATGTTGACCAGATCCAGCTTGATCGTATGTCTGCGCATATGATCCATAACACGTCCCGGAGTGCCTACGATGATCTGCACACCCCGCAGACCCGCGATCTGGCGGCTGATGTCCTGTCCGCCGTATACGGGAAGCACTTTGATCCCGTGCATATATTTTGCGATTTTACGCAGTTCTTCCGCTGCCTGAATTGCCAGTTCTCTGGTCGGGCACAGGATGATCGTCTGCAATTTTTTCACGTCCGGATTGATATGCTGAATAGCAGGGATACCGAATGCTGCGGTTTTGCCGGTACCGGTCTGTGCCTGTCCGATGATGTCCTCGCCCTGTAATAAATAAGGAATCGCCTGCTCCTGGATCGGAGACAGCTTCTCGAATCCCATCTCACGGATAGCGCGCACAATGCGGTTATCCAATAACGGCTCGATGGAGGCGATACCGTCCTGCTCCTGCTCATTTTCCTGCTGCACGCTTGTCTCGTCCTGCAAAATTTCCTGTTCCTTTACTGCTTCTTCATTTTCCAAAAAATAACTCACTGAATGCTCCTTTTAATTAACTCCACACAACAATTCAGAACCGCATTCGCAAAATCGTCTCTTTGAGACTTTCCTTTTGCGAATGTCTGGGTTCTCACCAAAGTCATTTTCAAAAATGCCCTTTGAAATGCAAGCATTTCACGTGCATTTATGAAAATAACCTTGGTTCTGAATTGTTGCACAAAAAAAGAAATCATTGCGATGCGCTTCTGATTTCTTCCATCAAATCTCAACAACATTTCGTAGTATAGCATGGAAGGATTGAAAAAACAAGTAATTTCCTTTACTATAGAATAAAAACATGAACTTTCTGAAAGGCATGGAGATTTTTATGATACAGACATTACACATTGTACCCGAATATAACGAAGACCTGATCTATCCCGCCATCTGTAAAAGCATGGAGGCTTTAAACATTGCGGCAGACCTGCGTCCGGAGATGAAGATCGTCATCAAGCCGAACATGGTCATGGCAAAGTCCCCCGATTTTCCGGCTACCACGCATCCGTTGGTGGTAAAAGCCGTGATCCGCTGGCTACGGGAACAGGGCATGCAGCATATCACCATCGCCGAGAGTTCCGGCGGTCTCTACAATGCCGAAGCCATGAAGCATGTCTACCATGTCTGTGGCATGGATGCGCTTAGTCCGGAAGCCGAACTGAATATGGATTTTTCCGCGCAGACCGTCAACTGTCCCTCCGGATTCAAGAACCACAGTTTTCACCTGATCACGCCCATCGTGGAAGCAGATTACATTATCAATATCTGTAAATTGAAAACCCACGCCATGACCGGTTATTCCGGCGGCATCAAGAATCTCTTCGGTACGATTCCCGGTCTGGAAAAGCCGCAGATGCACTATCGCTGGCCCGAGATTGAAGATTTCTCCAACATGCTCTTAGAGCTGGCGCAGACTGTAGCACCGCAGCTTACCGTCATTGATGCCATCGATGCCATGGAAGGCAACGGTCCCACCGGCGGTACCTCCCATCCGCTGCACATGCTGTTGGCTGCCAGAGATTTCTACACCCAGGACTGCTTTGCCGCCGGACTCATGGGGCTGGATCCCATGGAAATCGTCATGCTGCGACAAGCCGTGGAAAAAGGACTGGCTCATCCAAAAGAACTGGAGCTTGTCGGCGACTCGGTTCCCGTGGGGCTGTCTCCCTTCCGGAAGCCGGATACCATCAAGCTGGATTTCACGAACGGAGTCCCACGATTTTTACGAAAACCGTTTACCTTCGTTGCATCCAGACTGTTAAAGTCCTATCCCCAGCTCAATGCGGAGAAATGCGTGGGCTGCGGAAAATGTGCGGAAAGCTGCCCGGCTCATGTAATTAAGATTGAAAACCGCAAGGCAAAATTCCGTAGAAAAGGCTGCATCTCCTGCTTCTGCTGTCAGGAAATGTGCCCCATGAAGGCAATTTCGGTTAAAAAGGCATTATAAGGATTCCAGTGCTTCCAGCCATTGTTTTTCTTTTTCAGTCAGGTATTCTGCGGGGGATATCTTGTGATCCTCCGTAGAATAGAACAGATTCGGTTCATAATCGATATCCGCGACATACACAACATAGGTCGAATCATTGACCCATGTATTTAAATTGCTGAAAAATTCTGAAATATCCTCTTTGGAACTGCTCTCTCCCATTTCTATTTTCGCTGATTCCACTTCGTATTTTGCATTACGATCTTCAAAGAAGACCTCATATTGGTAAGTAAGTGTATCCATTCCGCTCCAGAAATTTGTCTGGATCAGATAGTCTTTTCCCTCTACTGTCGTAACAAACATCTGCCCATTTCCCACATGTGTAGGAGAAAACTCTCTGTTTATGAAAGCGTGGATTTCAGAAAAATCACCCTCCCCTTCTTCTGCCAAATAATGCTGTTCGGCTGATACATAGAACTGTCCGAATGCAGTTCTTCCATTCATTACATCTTGTAGCGTAGCACCTTCCGGAACGGTAAGAAGAATCGTGTTCTTCTGTCCGTCATGGGTAATATCTGCCGAAAACTGTGCCAACACCTCACTATACGCTATCGGCTTCCCATATTCCGCATTCTCATATGGTGCCTGTACACCTATTTTACCTATAGAATACTCATATCCTTCCGAAAAAGTGAGCGGTGCAGAAACACCGGGTGCTGGTCCATACTCTATCGCACGGCCCTGGAAAAATAATGGCAGAGTACCATGAATCCAGAACTCCCCTTCCTTATATTCTATATAGACATGCGAACCAAAGCAGGTGCTCTCAAATCTGCCCCCACACTCTTCTTCCTCTGTCTGCAGACAAGCCTGCCAAGCCGGTTCCTCATTCTTTTCATTCCCCGTGTATATACCAAGCATCTGGTATTTGGCATCGTACTTGTAGGTAATCCTTCCGTCGATATTTTCTACGATGTCATCAGAGGACAGATAGAATACCGGTTGTTCCTTTCCTTCTTCTATAACGGCAAGTCCCATCAGATATATCCCGGTGCCCCTCCCATCGCAAAAGGTAACTGCGTACTCTTCCTTCTGGTCTCCGTCCACATCCATCTTATACGCTCCAACGATCTCCAGAGGCGTCAGGGGATGACCGTCAAGTTGAAACGGAATCTCTTGTTCTCCGTCCACAATGACATAGTTATCTTGCTCCCGGTCTAAACATACAGAAACGTTGCTTTGCTCTTCCAGCCAGTACTCCGTGCGGTTTGTGTCTTCCGGCTCCGTCACGACCTCTACCTGTGTAGAGGTATCTTCTGTTGTACTTTCTGCGACTGCCTCCTCACGAAATTCTGTGTTTTCTGTTTTTTCCGAGGTATTTTTCTGCCCACAGGAAGTAAACAGCATGGTACTAAAAAGCAGTAGCGCAATTAATTTTTTCTTTTTCATAGTTTCCCCCATCTACATTATGTGTTAAGTTCATGAATTCATGATTCAATTCGCCGTTCGCCAATCACGCAAGCGTGTTGACTCTCTTGCGCTCATTATATCATAAGCTCACGAATTCGTGCTTTCGCACTTCACATCCCGCTTCGCGTGATTATTCGTTCGCTAATGAGCCCAGAAAACCAAATGTCTGCTTCGCAGCCGCTTGGTTTTCTCTGAGGCTCATTATATCATACTTTGTAACTCCATGTTGAAAATATGCTCATCATCTATTATTGTTTTAATTGCATACAAAATTTTTACAAAAATAGCAAAAAACTTGTTGACAAAGCGATGTACCCATTGTATACTTAACAAGTCAGTTGCGAGAGCAACGAAATGGAATCTTAGCTCAGCTGGGAGAGCATCTGCCTTACAAGCAGAGGGTCATAGGTTCGAGCCCTATAGGTTCCATTCCAACTTCGGTTGGTCATATGGCGAGATAGCTCAGTTGGCTAGAGCATGCGGTTCATACCCGCAGTGTCGAGGGTTCGAATCCCCCTCTCGCTATTAGGTTAAAAGGGTCGGAAATGCTGATAAATACAGCGTTTCCGATTTTTTTGATTTCTCAAAGTATCAAATAATATGTTTACTTTTGTTTACTTCTGGATTTCTGACGGTGATAATGGTTAAACCAGAGTTTAAAATGCGCCGGTTTTCTCCTCTTAAAACCAGGGTTAAGAAGCCTAAAACAAAAGGTACGAAAGCTGACTCCGTGGAAAAAGTTACGGTTGCCGAACTTCTTCCCTCTTTGGAAAATACGGTTTTAAATAAAAATTAAACTTTAGCATCACCGCTTTCAGCATTCTGATAGACAAAGGAATTAGTGGTCATGGTGATTTCATCTAATATAGCCAGATTTCCGCTTTTCTTTATGCACATTGTTATTTAATAATTTGGACTTGCACACCGCCAAACCCGTTACTGTTCCAAAACAAACTGCTCTGTCTCAGGGTTCCACTTTAATACTGCTACGATTTCTTCAGAACTTATCAATTTATCCTCAGATGCCACAATAATCAAATCATCTACTATATCCATATAATAAAAAGATTCATCTCCAATGATCTTTAGCGCATCTATCGGAATTTCTACCCATTGACTGCCTTCGACAGCTAAAAGCTGAATTTCCTGTGTTGATATTCCTTGATATGTTGTGGTTTTTGATACCAATATTCTGCTTTGTCCGTCACTCGCTTGAATACAGTTTATAACTACTTTATCAGCCGCAAACTCCTTATATGCTACCATTTCTAATGAATCAGCATCTAAAAGGATACCCACCGTTTTATCCAATCCTGCAACATGAGGGGTATTCAAAATCTTGCATAACACGAATATTTCACTGGCATTATCTTGCGAGAAAGAACCAAAATCAATCCGAACTATAACAATATCTAATGCACTGATGTTACCTTCTTCGTAATTCTCTGCTACCTTTTCTATAATCCTGTTATTAAGCTCTGAGACCATATCAGCACTATCCCTGGATTTCGATATTCCACACGCATTGATGCACATCAGCATAAACAACACAAGAACAGAGACCGGCAAAACCTTATTTTTCATCTTACCCATACTCGTCTTAATCTCTTTCTGGCACATTTTCTATTTTAATGTGCAGGATATGATCCTGCAATCAGTGTAATAATACAACAAAATATTCGATGCGGAATCACCATTTTTTGCACGCAATGCGGCACCCATTTGACATAGCCCGTAACGATGTCCTCCCGCACCAGTTGCAATATCTGTGCAACTTACAGCTTTCAAAGCAGGCTGCGTAGAATGATCTTTTGTTCCATTACCACTACAGCTTGAGAAAAAGGCACCCCAAATATAATCATAAGTTGTAGATGATGGTTTATACATTACAATATCCGTTTTAGATTTACCTCCAGAAGTATAAAAAATATTTGCCGTTGCATCTATTGCCTCCTCGGTAACCTTAGTAGGATCATATACCTGACAACAAGAAGATGAGCAAACCTTATAATCTTTACCCGAATGATTCGAATAAACACTCAGCGCATACTCTAAGAAGGTGTTTGCCGCCACTGCCTGTGCTTCATACAATTCACTAACCTGTGTTGAAGTTAGTCCTTTACCAGTGTAATAACTTTTTCCGTAAAGTTCCGAAGATAATACAGTATAGATATATGTCTCTCTATCAACAGTTTTTGTTTGATTATTATAGTAAACCGCAATAGAATTGCTTACATCCGGAACAGAACTCATTGCTCTGGCAACAGATGATGTTGCAAAATTTCCTCTATCTATAATAGAAGGCAGTACAGTTTGTCCTCCTATATCATGCATTATTTCTTCTCTATCCTGCGAAACAGAAAAGTCATCATTTATATAGAATGTAAAAATTGTAGTTCCATCCGCACTGTCAACATCATAATTACTATAATTTGCCGCAAAATACCCTGCTGCATTTATTTCCCAATCGTATGTTCCTGAAGGGAGATTTTTTATTTGAAAACGTCCATCTTCACCCGTAATGACCGCAACTTCCCCATCTACAGAAATTGTAGCATTTGGAATAAAGGCTTCTGTATCATAATCTCTTACAACACCGACAACATTTGCCAAATTATTGTTGGAAAAAGTGTGCATACTTACTGCCAAGTCTACTGTTGCTGCAGAAAGGGCATAATTTTGGAATCCTTCGTCATAATCTTTTTGTGTTATTACCTCTGTCTCATAAAGTAAAGTTCCCTTGCTCACAGTATCCGTTTCTCCACATGCTTCTTCTGCATATGTAGTAATAGCAGAAGTATAAATAGAGCATCCGAACATAACAGCAATTGCCAAAGATATTATTCTTTTCTTCATATTTCACCCTCCCATTTTTTATAGGTAGTGTCAACTTTATACGCTCAAAATCACCCCAACTCCAGTAAAATCAAGTGTTCCAAGGCTGTGCCTTTACCTCCCCTTTCTTTGGTTTGGGTGACCAAAATTTTGCATCGGAAGATCAGTCAAGACCGGACTGAAAGCCGTTAAATTCAACCTTGACGGGGCTTTCGTAAGCAAAATATAATCGTTCACCCCAATGGAAAGGAATACGATTTTTTCATAATTCGGTTTACATTACCTTTTATAATCTGCTCAATATAACCAAGTTCTTTCTCCTTGTGCTACTTTAATGTCAAATATTTATGTTTAATAAATCGGGCTTGCAAATCCTATAAGACTGCTATCTGTTAAATTGTACGTATGTCTCGAAACCTTATCACTCCAGTTTCCATCCACAACAGTAATCTGTGTGCTTGACACCTCAACTACAATGCCAGTGTGGCTACTAGATGTTGTACTCGTGCCCGTAAAGAAAATATCGCCGACCTCAGGTGTATAGCTTCCGTTATAAGCAGAACTGTAATAAAAACAATCCATGTCTTTGAAATTCTTCATTCCTGTCGAGCAGGAAGAATACTTAGGAATAACGGATGTTGATACGCCCGCTTCACTTGCGCACCAACTAACAAATATTGCACACCATGCTGCGGGGTTAAGCCCATACCATTGACCATATTTGGTGTAGTTTGCAGAACCGGCGTTCGCTGTGAAACTATCCAAGTCTGAATTGGAAGCCTTTTCTTTATACCCAACCTGGGATTCTGCAACTCTGACAATTTCAGCACAATAATCAGTATTTATGGAATTCAAGCTGTATAACGCTTCACTAACAGCTTGAATTTCTTCAGAAACATAAGAACAGGATTGGAATCCTGACACAGTCTCCCTATAACTGTCAGACACTACTTTGGCTACATCATATGCCTCATCGTACATGATAGTCAGGTTGTGTTCAATGTCTGCAGTCTTCACAACACCGTCATCTACATATTCCATGCTCTCATATAATGTCACAAAAGTTATTGTATCCTCTATGTCAATCCCAGAAATTTGAAAAGACATATCAGAAACGCTGACGTTATTTTCGGACAATGTAATTCTGTGAGCATTTTCATCGTTCACGATGCCGTTGACAGCCACTGTTCTCAAGCTTTCCGTGTCCCCGGTCATGACTGCTGTTTCCCGACTATCCATGTAGCTTTCTACCAACTCAAGTATCTCCACCCTTTCTGTATCTTCCAGGCCAGCCGCCTCTGCGGGCAAAATCGGAACCATAACAAAGATCATACAAATAGCTAAAAAACTCGCAATATACTTTTTCATTGCTTCCTCTTTTCTCTTCATAAAATACCTCTCTTTCTCGTCTGAACTTGTTTAATCTGCCTTCTGGTTAGAAATAAACAAATAACCATCATCCGTCTTTTGTAAAATGACCACCCATTGCCCCCCCTCATACTCTTTTTCGTATTTCAGTATGAGTTTGTTATTTGACTCCCAAGTTCCGGAAGTAACCATACACCAATCAAAATTCGAGTCTCCCATAATCAGATAGTAACTGTCATATTGCTCCAAATAATAGAAACTGTCCAAGCCTGTCTTTTTTGTCTCCGCCAGACTTATTCCCATTTTTTCCTGCAAAAAAGCATCCATTTCATTTGCTGTGATTTTTATGATATCCAAATACGGGGCATCACTACATAACTCTGTCAGCATTGACAGTTCATCCTCCGATACTTCGCCAAACGCTCCTCCAACGCCATTATAAAATAACTCAAACAAGTTAATTTCATCTGGTTGACTATACTCGCTGGATAACAGCATATTGTTCATGTTCGTTATGTCACCATTGAAAAATTCTGTGTTAAACACAGTAATTTCCTTTTCGGAAAGAGTACCGGAAGCCATCTGGCATCCTGAAAACATCAAAATCATAAAAGACAAGATAACCGATAATGCAAGTAAATCCATAACTTTTGTCAATATTTTCATTCAAAATCTCCTCCGTTTCACTTCTCAAATTTCTCGCCATTATAGACTCTTCATGGGCACCACTCCCATCCATAGTTGCAAAGCAGATTTCCCCACCTGCAATACACATTACATTTTTCTACAAACTGATAATTCTTTTCTGCCGATGTTGCCGTTTTAATTTCTCCATTAACACTACACGTCATTGTAACTCGATATGTACCTCTGGAAACCAGATATATTTCCAAGCCAGATGCTGTTATGGTATTGCTCGAATCTTCCCATGATTCCACATTGACCCAGCTACCAGAGACCTTTTCCTGGAACATAGCTTTTACATACATTTTTCAAATGATTTCTGCATTTCCCTATCAGCATTGTGATTACAACTATTAAAAATATTATATTTAGCTCCAAGAAGTAGCTATCCTTTTCAAATATAGTGCAAACTATTCCGATAAAAAAATCCAAGCATAAATATTTCATCAGCTTTATTTTAAAACACTTGTTCTCTTCTTCGTTTATCTCCCTGTTTCTGTTCTCAACTGGATATAACACATACACAAATACTTCCAGGGCGAATAATACAATAAGTGAAACAAATTCATGTAAACAGAGATTCTTAACTACAAGCAGAGTAGTAATATATGTTAAGCATGACAAAACAAAGCATATCCAGAATTTTTCCAAATGCAAACCACCTGCATAGGAACGCAATGGTGAGAAAATCACAAAGAAAAATATCCCTTCTAAGACCATATCGAGTTTCAGTGCGATGAACAAGCTTGCAACCAAAAATAACCCAACTTCCAAGGTTATGACAAATCCATATTCATAGACTTCCCGATCTGCTTCATCAACCATGCTCTTTTTGATAACATAATCTGTCAACAACTTTGCTACTTTTCTCATTTATTTGTTTTTCCTGAATTTCCTCACTTCTTCCGGCTGTTTAGGCTGATGGTATATGAGTGCACATCTGCTGTTTGCAGCTTTTGATAACATTCCATCAGCAACGGATGTTAATGCTTTTGCTAATACAGTTTTCTTTTCATTTTTCTTCATTATGTATACCCCCTTAATGAACTATTTTTGTAATCATATCATATTCCCCGCAAGATAATCACTAATATGTCAAAAATACGGCAATAGCTGTCAATTTTCCAGTAGATTCATGACAACGGTCATCCGTCTTTAGGATATCTTTAATTTTATCCATGAGTTCCGAGTTGTAAAATATCAGACCGAAAGTATATCAACCTTGCACGGGGTTCTAAATTTATAAAAGAATTTTCAGCACTTATCGGCCTGCCGTTAAGTTCCTACTTTTTAAACGACGGAGACATCAGAAAAAATGCTAAGCCACAGGTTTTAATCCGTGGCTTAGCACCATATTTTAAGATTCAACTCCCAAAGTCAGGTATCATATTCCCCTCAAAATAATCCCTAATATGTCAAAAATACGGCAATAGCTGTCAATTTTCCGGCAAATTCATAACAACGGTCAGGCAAAATACAGAATCCTGTGCTTCCACTAGAATTTCGCCCTGGTACTTTTCTGCAATTCTTGCTATGGAATTTAATCCATATCCATGTCTGCCGCTTTCTGTTTTTGTGGATTGATATTTTCCGCTTCTGTCGTTTTTTAAGACATGCTCATATGGATTCTTTATCAGCATGACCAGCGCCTGCTTTTTCACTCCCATGGATATTTCTATCACCTTTTGGTGCTGCCTGCAGTCCCGGACAGCTTCTATTGCATTATCCAGTGCATTTCCCAGTGCTATGCCAATATCACATGGTTCCATGGAAAGCTCCTCTGGAATAAATATTTTTAACTGAAATGTAATCCCGTATTCCTTAGCAACGGCATATTTGAAATTAATCAGACAATCAATGGTACTGTTGCCGGTATTGGAAATGTTTTCGGAAATATTGCTGTTTTTGATAATCTGATTCAGGTTTCTGATTACAGACTCTTTATCACTGTTTTCAACGCTGTTTTTTAAAACAATAAGTTTATTCACATATTTTAGGAAATTTAATAACTGTTATATTTAATTATCAAATTCTTCGCAAACCCTTGAAAATACTAAGTTTGTAGCAAGTGAGCTTTCCCTTACTCTTTCCCTTGTGTTATATTCTCACATTGGTTTTCATGAACCTTAATATGGGAAAAAATAAGGGAAAGAAAATTTCATAACACAGTATAACAATAACGACATGGTGAACTGATTGAAATGTTTTCGATATTTAACTCTATAACTGATTATTAAAAGAAAATGGAGATAAGATACGATGAGAACAATTTATGCAGAATACAACATAAATCACGATAGTATTGATGTTTACACAAGTGCCGGATATATGCTTCGCATTGATTGCTGGAAAGCTGAAAAAAATCTAAAAACCACATACGGATCAGAATGTGCGCTTACTTCATTGGCTGTGGATGAGCCTTTGGAATATGCAAGATTATATCTTGAGGGTAATTTACAGATGTGGGTAGATGCAGAAGACTCACTAGAGTTATAATTCTTATCCATATAAATAATATGCAAATATATATCCCATCAATATAGCGAATATACTGAAGTAAAAGTATCTTTATAATCAATTTTAACCAAAAGAATATGTTCTTAGAGGAGGTGTCTCCCGAAAGAACATATTCTTCTATTATGGGTATTATAAATATAGAACATGCTTTTCTTGTGCTACAATTTCTTCACTATGAGTTACAACAATAACTGTTTTTCCCTGTTCACTTAACTCATGCAATATATTCATAACAATCTCACTATTTTTTTTGTCTAAGGAACCAGTTGGTTCGTCTGCTAATACAATCGAACATTTCTTTAGCATTAAACGAGCTAACGCAACTCTCTGCTGTTCGCCACCAGATAATTGATAGACTTTTTTGTTAATTACTTTCTGTAAACCAACTTTTTCAAGAGCTTCATTTATTAAAATATCCGTTCTACCTGATTTTTTTATTATTTCTAGATTTTCTTTTACTGTTTTGTTTTCCAAAAGGGCAAAATTTTGAAATAAAAATCCAACAACTTCTTTGAAATATTTCTGCTTTTTTCCTTTTTTTGTCACATCAAAACCATTCACAATAATAGAACCTTTGTCAGGAGTTTCAATACCTCCAATCATATTAAGTAAAGTACTTTTTCCGCATCCACTTTCGCCACTAATTACCAAAAAACTGCTATCTGGAATTTCCAAATGAAAATTTTTGAACAAAATTTTATCATTATATGCTTTGCATAGATTTTCAATTATTATCATAAGCAACCTCCTTTTAATGATTTCGGTATGTTTGTTTTTTCAACAATTGTGATATTAAAGAAAATAATTGTAAATTCTATTAGTGCCATAAATGAACTAACAAGAATGCTAATTCCTACTTCAGTCTGTACCGATAATAAAGAATAGATAAGCATACCTACTAATATCACAAAATTTTCCACTACAATCATTTTAAGAAGTGTTTTGTGCCGTTCAAATAAACTATATCCAAAGATTTTCATCAAGGAAATTTTCATTGCATTTTCTCGGAACTCTAGTCTACTTACGGTAACAATAATCATAATATTTAAAAGCAATACAATCGTACAAAGAGAACTTAAAAATCCCACGAGTTTTATTAAAAATGTGTGATTATATAAATACTGTTCATGTACGTTTGTAATTACTAGCTGATAATTTCCAAGCATATCTTCATACTTTTTGCTGATATTTCTTAGCTGTTTTTCATCACATTGAAATAAAACTGCTCCTGCTTTATAGCTTTCAAGATACCCACCATTGACTGCTAAATCTTTGTTTGCCTGATAAATAATTATCGGATTTTTGCTTTTTTCGATACCATTTATTCTACTTGTATCTAAATAGGAAAAGTATTCTGTTTCGCTATACTCTATGTACTGAATATTTAATTGTTGTAAATTATCATGATTTAAAACATGGCTCAAGGAGTCATAGGCTAATTGCTTGTTTTTAGCAAAATATCTATTCTTTGGAATGAAAATAATCAAATCAGAAGATTCATTCTCTACTGCATTTATCTGCTTCGTAAAACCTTGTAACATATCTTTTGCATGATTATTTACATATATCACATCATTTTTATCATTTAAAATATTCAAGCATATTACAGGCTTTAATGTGTTATATTCATTCTTGTATAGTTTATTCCAAAAAGCTTCTTCTTTTTCAGCATTAAAATCAGTAGTCTTTACGGTAAAATAATTTGCATCATAATATTCTTCTAACAAATGTTCATTTGTAAATAGGTTATTATGAATACTACTAATATTAGTGATAATTGTAAAAACAGCGGCTACCCCTGCTATAAATTTTAACGAATAAATTAAAAAATCCACTCCTCTTTTGTGTGTTGCATTTGCGAATGCCTTTCTAATATCAAAAAAGCAAAAAGAACAATATGGAATAGTGGAAAGAATAATTCCAATGGAATATAAAATTGTGACGAGTCTATTCTCATATGCTCCCGATATATAATTTGACAGCAATATTTTTGCAACAATAAATAATGCAATGTCAAAAGTTACATCGAATAAAGCAGCCTTAAATGCTATGAAACCAGCACTTTCTCCTAAGGAAACTCGTACAACAACCTCTTTTTTTCGCCTAACCACTTCAATTACATTTAGAACAATCATCAATGCAATAATCATACCCCATATAATAAAAATCATGTCCTTTTCCGTAGAATTCCAATATTCTGGATAAGTTAAGCTATATTTTTCTGATAATTTCTGATATGCAGAGATAATATTGTCCTCATTTCCTATGTATGAGATAAAGTTTTCATAACCCACAGAGGTACTTTGCAATTCTGAGAGATTATGAAATTTTACTTTCGTAATTCCGGAAACTAAAGCGGTATATTCTGATTCTTCTATGTTTGCAGTATTTTTTAATGTTTGTCTGATTACTTTATCATCGCCATAAATATGAAGTGTTGAAAGGTATTTATTATTGATTTCATTGTACTGAGAAAAAATATGTACATCATTCTCCGTTGCAGTTTCTGATACATCTTTCAGAAACTGCGACATATCTTCACTAGCAACTTCATAGCGTGATGACGTAAAATATGCTGTAGAAAAGTTCCAAAGCTGATCTTGAAATATTTCAGATTGCATAAGTATTCCAAAAATCAGGAAACAAAACAAACATAAGTTTTTAATTGCTTTCATTTATTTCAACCCCAGATTCCATACTTTATTTGCTTTTTCAAATATCGTAGTCAATATTGTGCTATTTTCATCAACAATCCATTGATCTTCTTGATCTTCAGCTTTTTTGCTACTTGACAACATAATTTGAGTATTCAAATCCTTATAGTCATTAAATAGCACGCCTTGACTTATTCCTTGGTGAAATGGTTTTATCCAAATAATTAGTGCATATCGAACATCTGACTCAGCTATCGCAAGATTTCCATTCCAAAGCAAATAATCAGGGACAGACACACTATACTGGAATCCATCTTTATCTGTGTAAATTTTTACTCCAGATTCTTCTATTTCAGGGAAGTCTTTCTGAAATTCGTTATATGGTTTATAACTCCCGAAGTACCAAAATAAATTATAGCAACAGAACAAAATAACCAAAACAATTCCTATATATTTTATTTTTTTCTTCATTTATATACACTCCACAAAAAAGAGTGGTTGGAATTCCAACCACTCAGCCATTATCCCGAACCTTTGTTTAGTAGCTATTACCGTAGGTAATACTATTTCCTTTATGAGCAACCTCAATTTTAGACCAATTACCTTTACCAACATTTGAACCCGAAAAAGAACCATTTCCATTTTTGACATATGCGTAATGATCTTTAGTTGAATGATATGCGTGTGCATAATCTTCATTAATAGCAAGAGTATTATAACCATAAGTCAAAACACCTTTTCCGCCATCAGATGTAGTGCTCAATTCCCACTTTTTATCAAATGTCTTATTCCCGTTTGTAACAGAAAATGCCATTACTGGAATGGGCATGCGGACATTTTTTAGACCGCTATGCCTATACTCCTTCTATAATCTAGAGGACTAAGTCCTCCGAGTGTTGATTTAATTCTATCTTTGCAATACCAACCCATATAGCTATTTATCTCCTGGATAAATTCTTCAATGCTATATTCATCCCAGTCATGTCCATAGAACATTTCTGTTTTGAGGTGACCAAAGAAGCCCTCACATGCAGAGTTATCAGGAGAACAACCTTTCTTGGACATGGATCGTGTAAGGTTTGCTTCTTCCATTATCTGTATCCATTCTGGCCAACGATAATGGCATCCCCTGTCAGAATGTACGATAGGTTTTTCGTTTGGTTTAAGTGTAGCAATAGCATTCCTTAACATGGTGTTGGCAAGTTCTGCGTTCGGAGAAGTGCCTATAGTCCAACTCACCGGCATACCATCAAGGCAGTCAATTATCGGCGAAAGATATATTTTTCCTGCTTTGATAGAAAACTCTGTGATATCAGTAAGCCATTTTTGATTTGGTTTTGTAGCATGGAAATCTCTATCTATAACATTCTCCACCGCAGGTGTTATTTCACCTTTATAGGAGTTATATTTCTGTCTGCGTTTTCGTCTGATAATTAGTTTTTCCTGCTTCATAATACGACGAACCACTTTTTCAGAAACTTTTATACCCTCACGATGAAGCAGCATATGAATTCTCCGATAACCAAATATATCACGATTTTCATGAAACAGTTGTATGATTCTTTTGCGAAGATTGGAGTATTTATCCTCTGCATAAATGGTTTTTTCTTGATAATAATAGCTACTTTTTGCAAGGTTTAGTTTTTTTAGAAGATCCGGCAGTGAATACTTATTTTTCAGGGCATCGATTATCACTGCCTTCTCCCGATTTGAGAGAGCTGTCTGATCGATGCCGGGGTCTTTTTTTAATACATTGATTGTTTCTTTAAGAATATCTATTTCCATCTGCATATCAAGCATCTGAGCTTTAAGCTCATTGATATCTTCCGCAGATGTGATATCGTTTGGATTTACATTAATGTTGGCAGTAGTTTTTTTCATGGGTTGAAAACATCCCTTCTCCCGATACTCCCTAATCCATTTATATATCAAGGAAGGTGTGTATCCGATTTCTTCTGCCACTAATTTTACAGGCTCGCCCTTAATAAGGCAACGTTTAATTACGTCATGTTTCAATTCTGTTGGAGCTTGTCTCCAATGCTTTTGATTTGGAACATCGTAATATTCAGGATACTTTTTACGCCAATGATAAAGCATTGGTGCAGATGGATACCCTAAGGTTTGGACAACTTTGTCTGGGGATCCTGTCGCTTTTAGTAATACAAGTGCTGTCGATATTTGTTCTTGTGTGTACCTCATAACATGTCAGGCATTACACAGTCCAACTTTTCGTCCGCATGCCCAATTGATGAAGAAATTAACATTGCACTAATAGCTACCCCTACAATCACTTTCTTTGCTCTCATAAGTTTTACCTCCTTTGATCTGCTGTATTTCTATTTATATTTTATCAAATAATTTGTATCCAGTCAATCAGTATCTTGACTTATATAGCGTCGAATTGTAAGATATATTCCTTGTAAAATTAACCAAAAGAACAACAGATTTATTGATAATGCTTTTTTAATTACTTCTCCAAAATAAATGATGACAGCCGCACTTGTCAGTATCATCAGTAGGGTAATAACATCCCAACAGTTTTTCTTATATAATTCTATAACCTTTATTTCTATCAGTATCGCCAGTATTCCTGTCCCTGCCACACATATTCCCACAACCAATATCAGCAATAACCAATATATGATTCCGGCTATAATCTCATTTGGAATTTTTGTGCTGATTTGTGCCACAGATTGCCCGGCATCAATCGTCCAACCAATAAAAGTTTGTATGAATGATGCTGCATCATGGAAGAATGATTTGCAATCGGAAAGGAACACATCTGACTGTACTGCCTGAAAAAGAGTGGTTGTCAGCGAATACCATGCAAGAAGGAACAAGGTTGTTTGGAACATTACCGTTTTTGCTTTATATTGTCCTGCAAGTTGCTCTTTTTGTGTTTCGTATCTTGCTTTTGCATTCTGATAGGCTGTCCGGTCACAGGCTTCGCATTTTTTATAGAGTACCGGCTTTTCTACCGGTATCTCTACGATTTTCTGATGTGTCCGGGCATAATCCCGTTGTTGTGTTAAGCATCGTATTTTATCTTGACATTCCCCTATCGTGACGTTTGCGCTTCGCAGCTTCTCTTTCTCGTTCCGCAATGCTCTGTCTGCTAGCTTCAAGTCGTTCTTTAATGCTTGAATATTCCCGGCTCTGTTCTCTTTGTTTAATTTCTCGTTCAAGGTCAGAGATTCGTTGAGCTGCGTCTTTAGTTCCACGATAAGCTGGTCTTTCTGTTCCAGTTCTTCTTGTATCTCCTCGGTCAAGAGGAGAAGTTCTTCCAACTGTTCGGCGTTCTTTGATTCTCTGGATTCGTTCATCTATATCACGTCCTTTCTCTATCTGCTGTTCCAGTTCAGCAATTCGGTGTTCTGTTTCAGTAATAAACTGTTTTCGCTGTTCAGTTTCTGTACCAATTTCTGCCATTGCTGATTTTCGTTTTCCAAAAGTTCTATCTTCGTTTTCTGTTCTTCCATCTTGGAAAGCAGTTCCTCGGTATTTGGCAAAATGTTGAGCAGCTCGGATAACTCGCTGTTTAATTTTTGCAATTTCTGATTCTGTTCCTGCATAAGAGAGAGTTGGGTGTCCCGGTTCTGCATTTCCAGAATCATTTCTGCCATTAAGGTCTGCTGTTCTTCGATTTGCCCAATCATGGATTCCATTAAGGGTATAATTTCCCGGCTTTCTTCTAATGTCATTTAATCGCTCCTTCCATAATGATAATGCACCCGATACTTTTCCAAAGGTGTCCAGTATCTTTTGCAATAACGTGTTTTGTTGTTTTATGATTTGATTTTCCGCTACTTTCCACGAACCTTTTATTTCCTGCCCGGCAAGAAACTTTTGTTCAATCTTTCTTGCGTCAGCGCCTTCATGGATGGTAGGAATCTGGAGTTTTCCCTGTTTTTCATAAGAACGGTGATCGACCTGATTATGCAAAGGAAGATGTTCATTACACACCTTTGCCCATTCACTCCGCCACAGTTCACAATTTTTTGGATTGTTCCATCCGTTAGCATCGGTCAGCACCCGTTTCCATTGCAGGCGGTTTCTTGCACCCATCTTCTGAATTCCGTTTTCGTCTAATACAGGGATACGGATTCCATGACGGTCAGGGTTTTTCTTATCCTGCCACCAGTTCGGATGGGATTCATCAATCACGATATTTCCGTTTTTATCTCTGAGAAAATCCCAATCCTTGACTTCTTTCTTTCCCCAAGAATGATCCGGGTTAAAAGGACGCATAGTCAGAAGCAGATGGACATGGGGGTTGCCATCCCCTTTATCGTGGATACTCCAATCAGCACACATTCCTCTATCTACAAAAGTTTTTTGAATATAGTCAGTTGTATATTGAATTTGTTCCTGTCTGTTCCATTCTTTGGGAAGGGCAAATTCAAATGACCTGCCAAGTTGGGCATCTGCATTTTTTTCAATCTTCAATACCTCATTCCATAACCTTTGTTTCTGAAATGTGATTTTAAATTTTTCTAAAGCAGCTTCTTTATCTTCTGATCTTTTGTATCGGACAGATTTTTGAAAGCGTTTTATATTTTCTTCTGGTACTATCTGCCATTCAGGAGGTGCGTTTTCACACATCATCAGCCGAGTGTAGACCACTTCTTTTTTAGAAGTGTAATAACTGATTCTCCCGGTTTCCTCGTTTTTCATCACATCCCCATTGAGATATGCGGAAGCGGAGATAACAGATTTCCCTTTACTTCGTCCGACTATTTTGACTGTGTAATGAAAAATCGCCATGTCTGGATTCCTCCTTTCTGCACATCCGGCATAGATTTCCGGCAACATTGCTTTCGGTTTTAGGAAAAGCAGCATTGCCGGAACGCCCTCTGCGTAAGAGTGCCCTGCGCATAGCAGCCTGCATGGAATGCGCCTCTCTGGCGAAGAGTGCCTCCTGCGGCATGAGCAGGTCTGGCTGAAAGCCCCGCCGACGGAACGAGCCCGGCAAGCGTGAACGCAGACCGGTTGCCACTTGTGGCAAACTTATTGGGACGACCTCTGGTTGTCCATAAGTGCGCCCTTCATGAAAAAGCAATGAAGGGAATGAAAAACTCATCCCCCGCCATTACACTTCCTCCATATCGGTATTTGTTTCTTTCTGCATTGCCTTTGAAAAAAATTTCCCATTGGCTTCCTGCTTTTTCAGAAAACCAATCAGCTTTGGGATGTCCTCTTCCTCAATAGGCGCACCGAGAACGGATTCCACCGCACCGCCAACCTGACAGAGCCTATGGGTTCGTTTTTTACTTTCTTCGGCTTTCTTTCGTTTCAGAAGTTCTTTCTTCTGTACTGCATATCGTTTTGCTTTTTCAAGGCTTTCCTGTTCCTTCTTTTCCATTTCAAGCATTCGTTCTTCATAACTTTTTGTTGATTTTGCCATGATTACATTCCCCTTTCTTTTACAAACATAAGTTCTCGGTTGCGTATCAGAAGAAGCACATGGTATAATCTTCTTGCGTGTAGGTATATCATGGCTTCGGTCTGATAGAACCTTTGGCGGTTTCTTGGGAAGCCGCCTTTTTAATTTGCCGCAGTTCTTGTTACGGCTTTTACATTTCCTCTATCCCTCAAATCACGACCTTCATTAGCTTCCATAAACATTTCCAGAATATCGGTTTTAATCAGGACTTTGCGACCAACCTTTAATACTGGAAGTTTCTTCCATTCTACAAGCTGTCTTAAGGTATTTCTGCCGATTCCCGTATAGTCAGCAGCTTCTTCGATGGATAATGCAATTTTTCTTTGCGTCATATAATCACCTCCTTATAAATTGCATTATGCAATTCTTGTGATGTAAGTATATCCTTTTCACATCTTTTTGTCAAGCGTTACGAAATATTAAAAACAAATATTATATTGCATATTGCAATTATAGAAAAACAATGCTATAATTCATACATACCGAAAAAGGAGGCAGTCAGCATGAAAGATAAAGAACTACGCAAGCTGATAGGCAGCAGAGTAAAACAGCGCCGTCTGGAATTGAATCTGACACAGCCTTATGTCGCAGAAAAGATGGGTGTTACCGCTTCTACAATCCTGCGTTATGAGAATGGTTCGATTGACAATACGAAAAAAATGGTGCTGGAAGGTCTTTCGGAAGCACTCCATGTATCTGTGGAATGGCTCAAAGGGGAAACAGATGAATATGAAACCGACATTACGGATAAGAGAGAGTTACAGATTCGTGATGCGATGGGAGATATTCTGGAACAGTTACCGCTTGCCCTTACCAAAGAAGAAGATGCTTTTTCAAAAGATTTATTACTGCTGATGTTAAAACAATATGGTCTGTTTTTGGATTCCTTCCAGTTCGCCTGCAAAAACTTCAAGGGAAATGCTGGTCAGACGGATATTGCCAAAACAATAGGGTTTGAATCGAATGAGGAATATAATGAGATTATGTTCTTAAGGGAAATCACTCACACCATCAATGCTTTTAATGAGATGGCAGACGTTGTAAGGCTCTATTCCAAGAAACCAAAAGCAGCAGAACAAAGGCTTGCAAATCTTTTATCAGAAGTCTTATACGAAGATTCCGAATCGGTATAGTAAGACAACCGGAGTTATGATATACTTACACGCACGAAGCATTTCATCAGTTCCGATTGTCTAATATCGAAAGGAGACATACGATTATGGCAAAAGGATCTGTAAGAAAAAAAGGAAAGAAATGGTACTACCGTTTCTATGTAGAGGACGCAAGCGGCAATCTTGTTCAGAAAGAATGCGTTGGAACAGAAAGCAAAAGTGAAACTGAAAAGCTGCTCCGTCAGGCAATGGATGATTATGAGAAAAAGAAATTTGTTGCCAAAGCGGAAAATCTCACAGTCGGACAGCTTTTGGATGTGTGGGCAGAGGAGGAATTAAAAACAGGTACGCTCAGCAATGGTACGGTGGAGAATTACCTCGGAACAATCCGAAATATCAAGAAACACCCATTGGCAGAACGGAAACTGAAAAATGTAACCTCTGAACATTTGCAATCCTTCTTTGATTTGCTTTCCTTCGGGGGAGTTCATCCCGACGGAAAAGAGAGAAAGGGTTACAGCAAAGATTATATCCATTCTTTTTCCGCAGTCATGCAGCAGTCCTTCCGTTTTGCAGTATTTCCAAAGCAGTATATTACGTTCAATCCCATGCAGTATATTAAACTGCGGTATCAGACGGATGAAGTGGATTTGTTTTCCGATGAGGATATGGACGGAAATGTCCAACCAATTTCACGAGAAGATTATGAAAGATTGCTTGCTTATCTGCAAAAAAAGAACCCAGCCGCAATACTTCCAATCCAGATAGCCTATTATGCCGGGCTTCGTATTGGAGAAGCCTGCGGTTTGGCATGGCAGGACGTAAATCTGGAAGAACAATGCCTTACCATAAGACGCAGCATCCGATATGATGGCTCAAAGCGCAAATATATCATCGGACCAACCAAGCGGAAAAAAGTAAGGGTTGTTGATTTTGGAGATACACTGGTAGAGATTTTCCGTAATGCCCGGAAAGAGCAGTTAAAAAATCGAATGCAGTACGGAGAACTTTATCACACGAACTACTACAAAGAGGTCAAAGAGAAAAACAGAGTGTACTACGAATATTACTGCTTAGACAGAACAGAGGAAGTCCCAGCAGATTATAAAGAAATTTCTTTTGTTTGCTTAAGACCGGATGGTTGCCTGGAACTTCCGACTACTTTGGGAACGGTATGCAGAAAGGTGGCAAAAACATTAGAGGGATTTGAAGGCTTTCATTTCCACCAGTTACGTCACACCTATACAAGCAACCTTTTAGCAAATGGAGCAGCCCCAAAAGATGTGCAGGAATTGTTGGGACACTCAGATGTCAGTACCACAATGAACGTCTATGCTCACTCCACAAGAGATGCGAAACGAAAATCGGTTCGGCTTCTTGATAAAGTGGTGGGCAATGACTAAAAAATTTCCCTTATTTCCCTTGTGATTATCTCATAAGGGCAAAAATAAGGGAAACTACATATCATTTCACTAATGGACATGCGGGAAAGCCTATAAAATAGGGAAAGTTAGAGAGATAATTATATAAATTCAAGTTTATTCAGCAGATTGTGCCTGTCCTCATAAAATTCCTCCAACATCTTTTTTTGCGATACCGTAATTTTTTCGATCATATCAAATTGCTGGGCATAAACTGTATGTTCTTTTTCATAAGCAAAAACTTTATTTATTTTTACATACAATTCAAAAATAATGACATTAAATAAGATAAGAATGCTGATAGTGATAACAGCAAAAAAGGACTTTCCTTCTGAGCAAAATTCATTGATCGCAATGACTATGCTTCCCACTGGCACCAACAGGAGAAAAAAATAATATTTTCCCGGTACCGGACTCTCCTTTCTTTTTTCTGCCACCATCGACAGTGCATATACAGAAAGGATCATCAGGATGTTCGATAATACCAACCCAATAATATCCCTTTGCTGGCTTTCCCCTATGTCAAAGCTATTGATTAGGGAAAAGACAAAGACCTCAATCAACGACCAGCCTGCATAGAATGTAGCCAATAAAAAGTATTTTTCCTTTCCACGGCTTTGGTAGGCAACCATCGCTATGGACAGAATCAGTAAAATGTTCAGAATGGTTGCAAAAATTTGCAGGCGCCCATTATGATAACCAAAGAAAAATTGGAATATGCAATAAACAATCCACAGAGAAACAGAAAGTATACTATTCTGCTTTTCTTCAAAAAAGCTTCCCCAAAATCTTTTTACAATCCATACGGTTGCGATAACAATAGAAATATTTAATAGAATATCTTCTATTTGATTATACATTGATTTCCCCTCCCAGAAGATGGCTGTATTGTTGGTTAAAGTATTTCTGCCGTTCTTCGCTTATAGGCAGTTTCTTCCCATTTACCAACGTTATTTCTATTTTTGTCCTTGATCTAATCAAATAATAATTTACCAGATAAGACTGATGTACTCTCAAAAAAGGTATTTTTCCATCTGACATTTTTTGTTCTATCTCTGACAGTTTCCCGTTAAATGTGTAATGCTCCCCGTTTTGCGTATATATTGTAACTTTCCTGGCATTGCTTTCAAAGTATAAAATCTCTTTACATAGAATTTTATATTCTTCATGCTTATAAGAAAAGGTAAAATAGACCATTTTACTGCAGACTCTCTGATAAGTTTCCAGAAATGTCTTTGTCAATATCTCCTCATCGATTGGTTTCTTTATAAATCCAAATACATCCAACCGGAACAATTCCATCATATATTTATCATAGCCTGATACATAAATCAGAAGTACATTATCATCCACCTTCCGTATATTTTCAGCCGCAATGATGCCATCGCCACCCTTCATCTGAATATCCAAAAAGATGATGTCATACTTTGTTCCTGATGTAACCTGCCTTTTGAGTTCCCTACCACTGTAAAAAACATCAATATTCACGGGAATGCTTTCCCGCTTGCATACTTCAGAAATTATATGCTCTATCTGATTCACAATTACATTTTCATCATCACAAACAGCAATTCTTATCATGTGTACTACCTGCATTATACTTATAAAAGTGGACACATTGGTTAAATAGACTTACTATTAACATAGACACCAAAAGGAGGTATCTTTTATGTCCACAAAACAACATTACGATGAGGATTTCAAACGAACCCTCGTTGAGCTTTACCACAATGGTAAAACTCAGGCCTCTCTTATCAAAGAGTACGGCGTATCTCAAACTGCTCTTTCCAGATGGGTCAAACAGTATTCAACTGTTGAAACTGATGACGGTGAAGTTCTTACTGCAAAGCAGGTGAAAGAGCTTCAAAAACGTATGGCTCAGCTGGAAGAAGAAAACCAAATACTAAAAAAAGCGATTGCCATATTCACGCCACACTCAAGCAACGATTAGATGCCGTGCATAAGCTGCGTCATCAATACGATATCAAAACTCTTTGTCGAGTTCTTCGCATAAATCGCAGTACTTATTACAAGCACTTTTATTCAGATTTAGCACCTCGTACAAAAGAAAATCCGTTGATTCGTAAGCACCTTTTACAAATCTATACTGATTACGATAACTCTCTTGGTGCTTACAAGATCCGTCGTGTATTAGAACGTGATTATGGCATAAACATCAGTCTCGGCAGAGTGGACCGCCTGATGAACACTATGAATCTACCAAAACGTTCCACAGAAAAACCAAAATGGAAAGGTGCCTGGAAAGACAATGGTCCTTGTGAGTAACACTCCCTTTTGAAATCGAGACAGATTCACGTCCCCTCTCGCTTTTAAAATTTCTTACCGCACTTTGGGCAATACTCAAAATTTTCTGCTGTCTCATACCCACAGTAATTGCAATGTTTATAGTTATACCCATAGGTCACTTTTGAAATTCTCTGCAAATGCTCCGGGCGAATCAGTACCTGCTCTCCCCGGGCAATGGCCTTTCCCATCTCCGGATCCAGTTCATACAGCGTATTACAGCAGCTTGTCCGCACATAATAGTGCTTATTCCACTTAATACACGGTATGAAAAACATAGCCCGTCTCCTATCTCACCAGTCCCATGTTGCTTCTGTATTCCTCATTCAGCTGCCGCAGTTCCTTCTCCCCGTTAATGTACGGTTCATAAAATGTATCCACGGAACCACCGCCCAGATTATCACAACCGTTGCAGAAGTCACAGGCTCCACCGCACTGGTTCAAACCCTCCTGTATAATGCGGATCCGCTCTTCTCTCGTTGTATCTTTGATCAGTATACTTTTGATCTCCATATGCCATCACCTTTCCTGATTTATCAATACTATATATCAATAATAATGAAACTGCCTGATATGCGATAACTTTATTTTACCACACATCAGGCAGTCTGTTATCATTTTATTTCTTTACCCCGGCAATATCATCCGGATCCCGGCCTTGATAATTCCGATCCCTACCGGTATTAAAATGATTGTACAGCAGAAGATCTCTCCCACGCCCGACAGGATGAGGCCGATGGGCAACAGGATCAGCAGCCACACACAGGCCTTTAAAATTGCCCCGGTAATCTTATATGCGATTCCGAATAAAATGGTTAACAGCAACAGACACAATATAAATGAAATCATAATTTTTCTCCTTTCCATAATGTAGGCCACATGCTTCACAGAAAAAACTCCTGTCTTTGTAGCTATTATATCCGGTTGTCCCACCATTTTCAGTACGTAATGTTGCACGATAAGTCATCCTAATATAGGAAAAGGACAGAGGATATCCTCTGCCCTTTTCTAGGCTGTTTCTATGCTGTTTCTTCAGGAATGGTCCCGGAACATAATGCATTCCTTCACTGTTTCCAACAGCTTCTTTTCATCCATCGGCTGTTGATAATGTCTTCCGCAAAGGCATTGGCGCTCATGGCAATGATGGGGACATTTCCGGCATCCGACCGTTTCATGGACCGGATCCTGCGGGTGGCATCCCAGCCATTTAGCTTCGGCATCATAATGTCCATGAAGATCACATCGTAATATCCCAGCTCAGATTTTTGAACTTTTGTACCGCCTCTTCTCCGTCTGCAGCGCACTCTACGTGGATCCCGTAATCCTCCAGCATGAATTTTGTGATCTCCATGTTGAGTTCATTGTCCTCTGCTAACAGCGCCCGCAGACCTTCCACCGGGATTTCCTCATAGTTTACGTTCTTCTCCTTCTCCACCGGTTCCCCGATTTTGAACGGAAGTGTCATGGTCACAGTAGTTCCGACGCCTTTTTTACTCTCTATGGCAATGTCTCCATCCAGCCTGTCCACGATTTTCTTTGCAATGGCAAGTCCCAGTCCTGTGCCTTCGTACCTGGATCTGCTGGTCTCATTCTCCTGCGTGAACGGTTCAAAAGCATGTTCCAGAAAGGTTTCACTCATGCCGATACCAGTATCGGCACAGCCGAATTCATAGACTACCCGCTCCTCGTCCGCATATTTTTCTGCACACCAGACACGCACACTGCCGCCCGGTCCGGTAAATTTAACCGCATTATCAGAAATATTGGTCAGCAGTCTCTCCACATAGATTGGATTCCCTGCCAGATCCATATGGCGGATATCACTCTGTTCCCAGTCAACAATATATTCCACATTCTTTTCTGCCGCCTGCTTCTGCTTGCCGAGGTTAACCCGGTTCAGCAGTTCTGCCAGATTAAACGGAATCTCCTGTTCCACTACACCTCCCGACTCCAGTTTGTTCATATCCAGAATATCATTCACGATAGAGACCAGATACTTCGATGAAGTCATGATCTGTTCCCGGCACTTTCTCTGTACCTCCAGATCATCCGGATAACGGTTTGCCAGATTCAGCGTGCCGATAATGCCATTCATGGGTGTCCGGATATCATGACTCATATTTGACAGGAAACGGGCCTTCAAAGCTGCTGCCTTCCTGGCTTCCTCCACCTGATACATCAGTTCATGTTCCCACTTCTTGGTATCGCTGATGCTGCGGATCAGGCAGAGCACATGGGTCAGTACACCGTTTTCGTCTCTCTTTTTTTCCACAAAACGGAGTCTGTGCCAGTCGCCATCCTTCATCCGGTATTCTAGGACTAACGTCTCTTCATTCTTCATGCGTTCCGGCAGGGTCTTCAGATCCACAAATTTGAAAAATGCCTCCTGATACTCCTCCGCCACGTATTGTCTGCATACCTTTTCATTGCTTTCCGACAGCTTTCCCGATTTCGTGAACTTCAGATGCTCGGTATCCCGGTTATTGATCTCTTCGAAATAATCTGCCTGAATATCGATCCGTGAAATATACTGGTAAGTTCTGGCGATGGAGGAAATGATCTCGTTACTCAGCTTCACTTTCTCCAATGTGTCCTGTAACTGCTTCTGGATTGCTTTTTCTTTGTACAGAATGCTGTCTATATTCCGGCAATAATTTATTCAGGATGTCATTTTCGTTCTGCTCATAGTTTAAAGACATCGTTTTCCCCTTCTACGGCACAATAAAAGCCGTCTGCCAAAAATGTGCACTGACAGACGGCTCACGATAAACATACTCCCCTACACTCAGGAATCTGCTGCAACCGGCTGTCATAGTCTGATTTTTCTCTATGTTCAGACCTTAGACCCATCTGGCTTTGTGTCCCCGTTTTTCAGCGGGTTTACTAAATAGATATTATTTTTATTACATTTTCTCCGGAGCTTCGAATCCCAGCATATCAATACAGGTCTCCAGGATATCTCTGGTCAGCACTAAAAGTGCTACCAGTCCCTGCTTACGCTCCTCATTCTCTTCACCTAAGATCTTGGTCTCATGGTAGAAGTGGTTGAACGCATTGGCAAGATCGTAAATATAGGCACATACCTTATGGGGTGCCAGTTCTTCTCCAGCGGTAGCGATCATGGTATTGAACTGTGCCAGTTCCATGGCAAGCTCTTTCTCGGACGCATTACCGGGCTGCTGTAATTTTACAGCGGTCAGGTCTCCGCCCTGCTCCTTGTATTTATTCAAAATAGACTTGATTCGCACAATGGTATACAGGATGTAGGGGCCGGTATCTCCCTCGAAGGAGGTGAAACGGTCGATATCAAAAACATAATCCTTGGATGCCTGATTGGACAGATCACCGTATTTTAATGCGGAGATAGCTACCACGTCCGCTACCTTTTTCGCTTCGGCATCCTCCATGTCGCGGCCTTCCTTGATCTTTTTGTACATCTCATCCTGTGTATCCTTGATCAGATTCTCGAGACGCATAACACCGCCCTGTCTGGTCTTGAAGGGTTTGCCATCCTTGCCGTTCATGGTACCGAAGCCCAAGAACTTCAGCTCGGTCTCGGGTTCTACCAATTTCGTCTTGCGGGCACAGCGGAATACCTGCTCGAAGTACAATTCCTGACGCTTGTCCACCACGTAGATCAGCTCGTCGGGATGATACAGCTTCATACGCTCCATAATAGTAGCCAGGTCTGTGGTATTGTACAGAGAGGCCCCGTCGGACTTTAAGATCATGCAGGGAGGGATCTCCTTGGTGTCGGTCTCTTCTTTGACATCCACCACCAGTGCACCCTCGCTTAAGTGCGCATAACCGTTGTCCTTCATATAGGCAACCATTTCCGGGATGATGTCATGGACATCGCTCTCTCCCTTCCACAGATCGAATTCTACGTTTAATTTGGAATAATTCTTCTTCAGGTCGTTCACAGACACATTGATAATGTGCTTCCACAGCGCACGATATCCTCTGACACCGCTCTGTAATTTGAAGGTTGCTTCCATGGCCTTTGCCTTGTACTCGGGATCTTCCTTGGACTTGGCGCTGGCTGCGGGATAGATTTCCTCCAGTTCACTGATGGTAAACGGAGCTTCCTCGGGATATTCCCCGGCGTAGTTCTCATCAAAATATACCAGTTCCGGCTGTCTCTCCTGTAAACCGGTGATCACCAGACCCATCTGTAATCCCCAGTCACCCAGATGCACATCACCGATAACCTCATGTCCCACATAGCGGCTGATGCGTTTTACGCTCTCACCGATCACTGCGGAACGTAAATGTCCCACATGCAGAGGTTTTGCCACGTTGGGGCCGCCGTAGTCGATAATGATCTTCTTGGGATGTTCGGGCTTCTCCAGACCGAATTTTTCATTTGCCTCCATGCCCTGTAAATAGGTGAGCAAAAATGCCTCACTGACCTTCAGGTTCAGGAATCCGGGGGCTACTGCCACCACTTCGGAAAATACCTTGCTGTCTTTTAACTGCTCTGCCACGTCGTTTGCGATCATGATGGGGGCTTTTTTATACAGCTTGGCTCCCGCCATGGCGCCGTTACACTGATATTCGCACAGGTCAGGACGGTTGGAAAGCATTACTTTTCCTAAGCTTCCGTCATAGCCTGCTGCGGTAAATGCCTGCTGCATTTCCTCTGTCAGCATTTCTAAAAATTTCTTCATGTCAGTCAATCCTCATACCTTTCAGTAATCTGCCGGTATTCCGTTACTTCCTGTAATGTACCGGAATATCTTGTGCAGTCACAAGTTCTATCTCTCACGCTGCCGCGCTGTTTTCAATATTTCTACTATATCCTAAAATCCCCTATCCCGCAAGACGCAATTACGCATTTATAATCTGTGCTTCCCGCTCCGCCTTGGAAAAGGCACAGCCGCAGTAATTCTGCCGGTACAGCTCATACTCTGCGGACAGTTCGATGGATCTCTTATACCCGTTCTTTTTCTTGAAATCCGAGGGCAGCCAGGGGATACCATATTCCCCGGACAGTGCCTGCCCGATCTCATTGATCTTCGCCGCATTTTTCAGAGGGCTGATGGTCAGGGTCGTTGCAAAATAATCAAAGCCTCCGGCAAACGCCAGTTCCGCCGTCTTACGCAGCCGCAGATCGAAGCAGCGGAAGCACCGCTCTCCTCCCTCGGGGCAGTTCTCATACCCCTTCGCCATCTCATAAAAACGCTCCGGTTCATAATCTCCCTCCACGATGTCGATGGGCCAGCCCTTTTCTTCTTTATTATAAGCTGCGATCAGACGCTTCTGCTCCGCCACGCGCTTTCGATATTCTTCCGAAAAGGAAATGTTGGGATTGTAATAAAATACCGTGATCAAAAAATAACGGCACAGATATTCCAGACAATAACTGCTGCAGGGTGCGCAGCAGCTATGCAGAAACAGGCGGGGCGGTCGGTAATCCGACGCTGCCTCGCCCTTCTCCTGTAAGGTATTTAAAATTTTCTCTAATTCTTTCTGATAATTTACCTGGTTCATACGGTTCTCTTTCCGGCAATACTCTCGCAGTGCCCATTGCCTGCGCTCATTATAGCATACTTCACCGGACAATCCGCAATATTTTTTACGCAAATCATCCACTATGCCGGACAGATCATCCATTTTCACAAGGCACATTCACACAATTACAACAGATAAAATCCGGCGCTGCCCCCGGGCACGGTAACCTTTCCACCTGCAAATGTTGCTTCGTCGCCGAAGGTATACAGAGCTTCCTTCACCGCACAGTCTCCGTCAAAGCTGACCTCTCTGTCCGCCGGATTGATGATAACAAGGATCTTCTCCTTGTCGTCGCTGCGCAGATACGCCAGAGGATACTGCTTTTCCTCCGCATAGACGAACTCGATCTCTCCACGGCTCTGCAATGCGCTGTGCGCCTGACGGATATCGATCAGTTTCCGGATCTCATGGTACAGGGAATCCGGATCTGCCATCTGGGCCTCTACCGTGGGACGATCTGCAGCCTCGTCCTGTTTTACATAGAGCTTTTCCTTCGGTGCCGCACTGAAGCCGGCGTTGGTGGTATGATCCCACTGCATAGGCGAGCGGGAACCGGTACGTCCGTAACCGCCCTCTACGGAATGCAGATTTTCCACATAACGCATACCGATCTCATCCCCATAATACAGGAAGGGGGCACCGGGCATGGACAGCAGGAAGGCAAATGCCACCTTTAGCTCATCCCCATGAATACTTCTCGCCAGACGGTCCATATCGTGGTTGCCGGAAGGAATGCAGATCAGACCTTTCCGCTGCGCTTTTTCATAATTCTCCTTGTATTTCTCCACGAAGGCTGCCACATCACCTTTTCCTCTTCCGGAGAAGAAAGGCTCCTCGCAGCGGAACAGATCGTTATAATGAGACGGTCCGAAATGAAGTAAAAAGTCCATATGGAAGCCACCCTGCAGGGACTTGTCCGGTTCTCCCCACTCGGATACCAGCACTGCGTCGGGGAACTCCGCATCCAGGAACGCTCTTACCTTTCTCCACAGAGCGATGTTTCCCTTGCCGTCCTCATCGTTTTTCACCAGCGAACCTGCCATATCCACACGGAAGCCGTCACAACCCATGCCAATCCAGAACCGCATGACATTTTCCATCTCAGCAAGTGTTGCCTTAGGACCCGGATCATCGGGATCCTGCTGCCAGTCCTGTGTCTTTTTATAAAATCCGTAATTGAGTGCCGGCTGGTGTGCGAAAAAGTTCACGATCACTGAGCCCTCTCTCTCGGAGATACCGCACAGACTTCCCATATTCTCCAACTGTCCCCAGGTGCTGTCGGTCCAGATATAACGATCAGTAAATTCATTACGATCTGCCTTACAGGACTCCTTAAACCAGGGATGTGCCACAGATGTATGTCCCGGCACCAGGTCTAACAGGATATGCATATTCCGCTTGTGTACTTCGTTAAACAGGCGCTTCAGGTCCGCATTGGTGCCGTATCTGGGAGCTGCCTGATAGTAGTCCGCCACATCATAGCCTGCGTCTCCGAAGGGGGATGCAAAACAGGGATTCATCCAGATCGCATTACATCCCAGTTCCTTAATATAATCCAGTTTTTCTATGATACCCTGAAAATCACCGATACCGTCACCATTGGTATCCAGAAAAGACTGGGGATAAATTTCATAAAAGATTGCATTATCAAGCCATTTTGCCATAGTGTACTCCTTCCTGTGTGCTTTATTTTTATTATAAAAACGTTTTCCGTATTCTTTCTTTTACCATACCACAGAATGGATACTTGTACAACTGAGAAAAACCATCTATAATAAAGTAGCTTGATGCCCCGATATGCGAATAGCACAAAACAATCCGCAGGCATCCAACTAGGATAAAATAAGAACGAGGTCTATCATGTTAACACAAAAAGTAAGCACCATCGATGAACTCCTGCAGTTCGTCAGTACGTTACGCCAAAAGCACGGCGTCCGCCTCTGGTTCCGCGGGGAAGAGAACGCGGATCTGACTCTGATCCCTTCCATCCAACGAAGCCAGAAAAGACTGGACTCCGAACGCTATATTGCCAATGATTTCTATATCCGGGCGAGACAGATCCTGGACAATCCTCCCGACAAACACAATTACGCCGGCTGGGTCTCCCTGATGCAGCACTACGGTCTGCCCACGAGAATGTTAGACTGGACTCAGTCTCCCCTGATCGCCGTATTTTTCGCCACGGAGACTTACCGGGAGACTCCAGACACCGATGCCTGCGTCTGGGTACTGACACCGGGTCTGTTGAACGAGAAGGAAGGCTTCGGCAACTGCATCTATCCCATTGATGCGGACACCACCCAGGAAATGCTGCTGCCCGCCTTCAAACACAACCACCACAATCCGGAATTGAAAAACAAGATCCTGGCTTGCAGCTCCACAGAAAACAACCTCCGCATGTATTCCCAGTACTCCAACTTCACCGTACATAACTCTCTGGAACGTCTGGAAGACATCTGCGATGAAAATATGCTGTATAAGATCATTATTCCCTCCGGGCGGAAACAATACTTTATAGAAAGCCTGCGGGTATTCGGCATCTCCGAAAGCTTCGTATACCCCGACCTGGATCATATATCCAGTGATTTGAAGGACTCCTATGGGATTTAGATTCATTAATTAAGAAAGGAAATATACACATGAAAATCGTATTACAGCATCTGACCAAGAAATTCCCCGCCCGCGGTCCTGTCCGCGGCAGGAAGAATCGCGAGGATGTCATTGCCGTGAATGACTTCGACTTCGAGATCCCCGACGGCAAGCTGATCGGACTCTTAGGTCCCTCCGGCTGTGGCAAAAGTACTGCCCTGAATCTGATCTGCGGTCTGCTGAAACCCACCGAGGGCAAAATCTTTTTCGGCGAAGATGATGTCACCGGACTTCCGCCCGAGAACCGCGGTGTCGGCATGGTGTTCCAGAACTATGCCCTCTACCCCCACCTCACTGTGGAAAAAAACATTCAGTTCCCTCTAGAGAATCTGAAGGGTGCTGACAAACTTTCCAAAGAAGAGATGAGTAAGCGCGTGCTGGAAGCGGCAAAGCTGGTACAGATCGATCACCTGTTAGAGCGCAAACCCAATGAGCTCTCCGGCGGTCAGCAGCAGCGTGTTGCCATCGCCAGAGCCTTAGTCAAGCTGCCTCGCGTTCTTCTTTTGGACGAGCCTCTCTCCAATCTGGATGCCAGACTCCGTCTCCAGACCAGAGAAGAGATCCGCCGGATCCAGCAGGAGACGCAGATCACCACCATCTTCGTTACCCACGATCAGGACGAAGCCATGAGCATCTCCGATATGATCGTCGTGATGAAGGACGGTATCGTACAGCAGATCGGCAAGCCCCAGAACGTATATGATGATCCCGTGAATCTGTTCGTTGCAAAGTTCCTCGGCACACCTCCCATCAATGTATTTTCCGGTGAGGTAAAAAATGAGCAGTTATATATTGGCTCCGAAGCTGTCCTGTCCACTCCCGGAGTATCGGATCAGCCCGTGCATGTCGGCATCCGCCCGGAAGGCTTCATCTTAAAAGAGGACGGACCGCTCTCCTGTGACCTGGTGCGTCTGGAAGTCATGGGCCGGGATGTGAGTATTGTTTCCACCCATGAGAAATCCCAGAACGTTACCATCCGTTCCATCATTGATGCGGACGAAGGCAGATCTCTTCCCACCGGGAAAGTACATTTTGCCTTAAAGCCCGCAAAAGTATTTCTCTTTAGTACCGACACCGAAGAACGCATCCGTTTCTAGAAAGGCAGATATCCTATGGAAAAGCAAAATCTGAAAGCCTGGCTCTATCTCCTGCCGGCATTCCTGTTCCTGGGTGCTTTTATGATCTATCCTCTTATCGACGTATTCGTGTACTCCTTTGAAGAGGGTTACAATTCTGCATCCCAGACCTTTTACGGCATAGGCATGTACAATTACTCCTATGTGCTCCACGATCCGTACTTTTTACAGGCATTGAAAAATACCTTTATTCTGGTCATCATCACCGTTCCGGTCTCCACCGGACTGGCGCTTTTGATCTCCGCCGCCTTAAGCTCCATCAAACCGCTGCGGGATCTGTTCCAGACCATATTTTTCCTGCCCTATGTGACCAATACTCTGGCGGTCGGTCTGGTCTTCATGATTCTTTTCAAAAAGACTCCTTACTCCGACGGTCTGATCAATCTACTGATCCAGTTTTTCGGCGGCAGCTCCGTGGATTTCATCGACGGGCCCTACTGGGTGAAAATGTTCGTGCTGTGCTTTTACACCATCTGGATCGTTATGCCCTTTAAGATCCTGATCCTGACCAGTGCTCTCGCCAGTGTGAACCCCATATACTACAATGCGGCAAGAGTGGACGGCACTTCCCGTTTCCGGATGTTCACCAAGATCACACTGCCCATGATCTCCCCCATGGTATTCTACCTGATCATCACCGGCTTTATCGGCGCATTCAAAGCCTACAGTGATGCCGTGGCACTCTTCGGCACGAACTTAAATGCCGCAGAGATGAATACTATCGTCGGCTACGTCTACGACATGCTCTACGGCGACAGTGGCGGATATCCTTCCTATGCTTCCGCTGCGGCAATCCTGCTGTTTGCCATCGTCCTGACCATCACCTGCATCAATCTGCTGGTCAGCAAAAAGCATGTCCACTATGTATAGGAAAGGAGGTCTTTGTGATGTCTGATGTTACATCTGATTATGAAAGAATCGAGAAACGCACCCGGATCCACGGCAATATCCGCAATGGGGTCATCTACTTTTTTCTGTGTCTGTGGGCGCTGATCGTACTGTTCCCCTTTTACTGGATGGTACTGACCTCCGTAAAAAGCTACGGCTCCTATAATGCAGAATATATTCCGAAGTTTTTCACCCTGTCTCCCACTTTGCAGAACTACGTGGACGCTTTTACCACTGTTTCTCTGGGAAGATACCTGTGGAACACTTTGTTTTTCACCGTGGTCACCACTGCCATCATGCTGGTGGTCATCACCCTGGCAGCCTTCGCTTTTGCAAGGTTGAACTTTGCCGGAAAAGATCTGATCTTTACGTTATTTTTATCTCTGATGATGATTCCCAATGAACTGGTGGTCATTACGAATTTCACCACCATCACGAATCTGGATCTGCGCAATACCTTCACCGGTCTGATCCTGCCTTCCGTGACCAGCGTATTTTATATCTATCTGCTGCGGGAGAATTTCGCACAGATTCCGGACGAGCTGTATTATGCCGCCAAGGTAGACGGTACTTCCGATCTGCGATATCTGCGCAAGGTCATGGTGCCCATCTGCAAACCCACGCTGATCACCATCGTGATTCTGAAGGTTATTGAATGCTGGAACTCCTATGTGTGGCCCAGACTGATCACCGATGATCCGGATTACTATCTGGTATCCAACGGCATCCAGGAGATCCGTGAGAATGGTTTCGGCAGAGAGAACATCCCCGCCATGATGGCTGCGGTGGTCGTGATTTCCGTTCCTCTGGTGGTGTTGTTCCTCGTATTCCGTAAAAAAGTCATGGCAGGCGTTGCCAGAGGAGGTACCAAAGGATGAGTCGATTCAGCAAAAAACTGGCATTATTATGTGCCGTGGGCACTCTGTCTCTGTCCCTGACCGGCTGCCATGGTTCGAAAGGTCTGCCGGAATTCACTGTTCCTGAGGATTTCGATACTTCCAGGAACTATGAGATCACCTTCTGGGCGAAAAATGATACCAACAAAACCCAGACGGAAATCTACAAGAAAGCCATTGCGGATTTTGAAGCCCTGTATCCCAATATCACGGTGAACCTGAATCTATACACGGATTACGGCAAAATTTACAACGATGTCATTACCAATATTTCCACCAATACGACACCCAATGTCTGCATCACCTACCCGGATC
Organism: Clostridium sp. AF34-10BH; assembly: GCF_003478095.1. Lineage (NCBI taxonomy): Bacteria > Bacillati > Bacillota > Clostridia > Eubacteriales > Clostridiaceae > Clostridium > Clostridium sp. AF34-10BH. The sequence continues at coordinate 40,446 of NZ_QUEC01000013.1, read as the reverse complement.
ACATTGCCACCTACCTCACCGGGCAGAATACCGTAGTTCCTCTGGATGACCTGTTTGCCGATGAAAAATACGGTCTGGGCGGCACGGAGCTTGCCTATGACGGTCCTGCCAGAGAAGAAGTCATTCCTCAGTTTTTGAATGAATGCTCCATCGACGGTCATTACTATGCCGTTCCTTACATGCGTTCCACCGAGGCCTGCTACGTGAATAAGACCTACGTGGAAAATCTTGGATATACTCTGCCGGATGTACTGACCTGGGACTTCATTTGGGAAGTCTCCGAGGCTGCCACCGCCCAAAATGCGGACGGCACCTATGTGGTCAACGGGCAGAATGTACTGATCCCATTTATCTACAAGTCCACCGATAACATGATGATCCAGATGTTAAAGCAAAAGAATGCGGGATATTCCACGGCTGACGGCAGCATTGAACTTTTCAACGATACTACCACGGATCTCCTGTATGGTATTGCCGGACATGTAAAAAGCGGTGCCTTTTCCACCTTCAAGATCTCCGGTTATCCTGCGAACTTCCTGAATGCCGGGCAATGTATTTTCGCCATTGATTCCACCGCCGGAGCCACCTGGATGGGTACGGACGCTCCGCTGTCGGATATCAGCGAGGATTCTCTGGTGCAGTTTGAGACCGCCGTGCGGATGATTCCCCAGTTTGACCCGGAGCATCCCGAAATGATCTCTCAGGGTCCTTCCGTCTGCGTCTTCAATAAATCAGACTCTCAGGAAGTACTGGCATCCTGGCTGTTTGCCCAGTATCTGCTCACCAACGATGTGCAGATTGCTTATTCCGAGACAGAAGGCTATGTACCTGTAACCTCTAAGGCACAGAACTCCGCAGAGTATCAGGATTATCTGTCCGAATGCGGTGCGGATAACAGTACGCATTATGCGGTGAAAATTGAGGCTTCCAAACTGTTGCTTGACAACGTAGACAACACCTTCGTTACACCGGTATTTAACGGTTCCGCATCCTTACGTGATGCCTCCGGACAGTTGATTGAAAACGTGGTGAAGTCCACCCGCAGAAAAGAGACTGTGGATGATACCTACATACAAAAGCTTTACAGCGATGTAGAAAGCCTGTACCGTCTCGGTCAGGGAAGTGATGCCTCCTTCGGCAAAAAGGAACTGGGTGCCATGCCCCGGGCTTCCGTGATCCTGTTAAGCACACTTGCAGTCACCTGGGTTCTGATCCTCCTGTATGTAGGGCGGGAATATTTAAAAAACAGAAAGAAGTAATTTTTCAGCCCCATTCGTAAGATAATATCTGGTGGTATTATCCTGCGCATGGGGCTCTTTTTGCAAAAAGCCTTGATTTATCTTACGTTTCAGGTATAATGGAACTGTTCGGTGTCTGAATGCGCCGGATAAATTGAGGAGATGTCTGTGTATCTGCACAGACCCATATGCGCCACAAGCGCAGGAATGGAGGATTATTATGAAAAAGAAGACACTTGCATTAACCATGGCTATGGCTCTGGTTCTGTCTCTCGCTGCATGTGGAAACAGCAATGCAGACGTTGCTGCTGAATCTACCGCTGCTGCCACCACCGAGGCTGCTACTACCGAAGCCGCTACTACCGAAGCCGCTGCTACGGAAGCTTCTACCGAGGCTGCTGAAGCTGTTGCTGATGAGAAGTCCGAGGGTGTTATGACCTACGAAGAGTACATGGCTGCTGATCTCGATTCCGAAGTTGTGATCGAGGCTTATGTTCAGGCTAAACAGTCCTGGTGGGAAGATAAGGCTACCCTGTACACCCAGGATCAGGATGGTGCTTACTTCATCTACAATTCCGTATGTTCCGAAGAGGATTATGCTAAGCTGGTACCCGGTACCAAGATCAAAGTAACCGGTTATAAGACCGAGTGGTCCGGTGAAGTAGAGATTGCTGAAGGTGCTACCTTCGAGATCGAAGAGGGCAGCTACATCGCTCCCGTTACCGATGTGACCGATCTGTTAGGTACTGATGATCTGATCAACTATCAGAACCAGTTCGTAGCTTTCAAGGGTATGACTGTAGAAGCCAGCCAGGATGCCACCGGCAATGATGTTGCTTTCCTGTACAACTACGATGGTTCCGGTGAAGACGGTAACGACCTGTACTTCAACGTTTCTCTGAATGGTCAGACCTATACCTTCACCGTTGAGTCTTATCTGTGCGACAACACCACCGATGTTTACAACGCTGTAAAGAACTTAAAGATCGGTGACACCATCGATATGGAAGGTTTCCTGTACTGGTACGAAGGTGTGAACCCTCACATCACTTCCGTGACTGTGAAGTAATTTCATCTGGTGAAAATCTTATTAACATAAAAGAGTTGTCCTCATTATGAGGGCAGCTCTTTTGTTATTTCCCGTAATTAATCACCAGTCTGGTAAACAGATCCTCCAGATCCATCCGTACATCCATTTTTTATACACACGGATTTTTCTCTTTCCATACCCTCTTTTTATTGTCCACTCTTATGCTTTGCTTATCTTCTACCATGTACTCCTGCACATCCCCGGCCTCTGTCTGCCGAAATTCCCCGCCCTCGTCAACTGTGCGACAATTCTTTTCTCGGGACTTACTGCTTATGCGTGCCGTTCAGCTTTTATTTTCTGCTCTCCCACCAACGTTTAGCAATCCGGAAGCCCTCCGTGGGGACGCAGAATCGCTGATCTCTAGGCGGCTGCAATGCGGTATCCAGTTCCTCCATATCGAACCACTCCACACTCTCCACTTCCTCTTTTTGCAGGATAAGCTTCGCAGCATCTACCGGCTTAGTGTACATATAGACGAATGCAACCTCGTTGTCCCGAAACATTTTTCCATGAAATTCCTTTTCGTATTGAATATCAAAGCATCCGGCGAATTGCAATTCCTCTTTAGATGCCTGGATTCCCAGTTCTTCGTGAAGTTCCCGTATTGCAGATTCCTCCGGCTCGTCCCCCGCCTGAATATGTCCGGCGGAAGAAGTATCGAACCGCCCCGGAAAGCTGTCTTTTTCTGCAGAGCGTTTCTGCAATAACAGCTGGGCTTTTCCGTTCTGTTCCCTCACGATCCAGATATGGGCGGTTCTGTGGCGGACACCCTTTTTATGTGCCTGTGTGCGTTCTATGCTCTCCCCTGTGGGAATGCCTTTTTCATCTACGATGTCAAAAAATTCCATGGTGTTATGGCTCCTTTGTGTTTCTTTGTAGCTTTCCTATCTAAGATCTAATACCATCAGATCAAAATCGTAGTATTCCCCGTCGATCTTAAAATACGCCGGCGAGGTCCCGATTTTCCGGAAGCCATATTTCTCATAGACATGAATAGCTCGTATATTATCGCTTCTAACTTCCAGATTGATCAGTTCTATCGTATGTTCTTTTGCATAATCAATAATCTTTTGCAATAGAGCACTGCCAATTCCCTGCCCCCATTCCGACTTGACCACAGAGATTCCGAATTCGGCGCGGTGGCTCATCCTTCTGGAAAATCCGCTTAGACTGGCATCTCCGATAATCTCTCCATTTTTCCATACTACATAGAGAACGGAATGTTCCTCCTTATTTATATTCTGTATAAATTTCTCTTCCTCTTCTGTCGAAATAGGAAGCCCTTCTTTTCCAAAGGACAGATAATCTGTCTCTCCACCTACCTGCGCTAAATATGCGATGATCTTCTCCGCATCTTCCGGTGTAGCTTCTCTGATATCAAATTCTTCCATAGCTGCCTCCAGCCCTTCTGTCATCTGTTAATGGATCTGACTTGCAATCGTATTAAAACCTGCACCAATACTTCCATTCAGCTGCTCCAGTGCATGTGCGGTCAATCTTCCGCAATCACAATAGCTGCCACAATGATTATCCTGCCGATCAGATGTTGGTATTCTTTCATGCTGATTTTCTTTTATTCGTAATCAAAAATGGCCTTAGTCTGAATATACTTCCCGTACTTTGCCTTCCATTCCTGATGATCTGCGGAAGCATCATACACAGACAGTGCCTCCGGATCCATTTCCATCTCGATCATCAGATCATGCCGGTTCGGTCTCGGTGTCACATTTTCATAAATGTTCACCGTATGAACGCCTTCTATCTGCTTCGTCCGATTGAAGATCTTCTTTATGTCCGCAAGCATCTCCCTGCTCGCCGCATCCTCCCGGTTCCATATATTCTCTTTAAATTTTACAATGATCAGGTGCTTCATTTTGCATATCCCCCTTATTTTACTATTACTGATATGTTTTATCCTACCACGGCATCCCATTTGCTACAACCAAAATATTCCTGCAAGATCATTTCTACTTTGTCTGCATTCAGAGGACACTGCTTTGTTTCATAGGTGAGAATCAGATTTACCGAAGGAATGATACCATGTCGGCAATATAGCTTTATTTTGTCACAAGCATGATTGCAATAATCCGGATTATCCATCATCCCAAAGTGCTCCCAATAGAAATATTGTCCCGTAAAGGGATGTCGTATCACGAAATCTGGATATAAAATTATTCCATCCAAAACCAGTTTTTCTTCATAGTGAAACGGTATTTTATTTTGATATAGCATTCTGTCAATAATTGCTTCTGATTTAGACCGCAACATCTTCCCATGCGTTCCTTGTACCAATAAATTTTCCGGATGCTTTGTACATTTTTCATAGGGTTCCTCCTGCCACCGCTCTAGTTCCTTATCCAATGGTCTGAAATTCTTAGCCAGCAATTTTCCATATTCCGGATGATTTAATAGATGTTCGGAGTTTATTTTCATCTTGTCTGTCTTCTTCAAGTAGGCTTCCCATCCCGCTGCTTCACTCTCCAATTCCTTTTTTCTATACTCATAGTATTTCTTCAATGCCAGTATTTCTGCCTGATTTCTTTCGGTTTTCGGAAGATAGCGTATTCCATTTTCCTCTTTTACTTTCCATTTGTAGCGGTTTTCATTTTTGAAGCATTGCAATTCTCCTTGCGGAAATTTTTTGTCCAATTTTGTTATCTTTTCTAATTCCTTATTAATTTCTTCTATTCTGTTTTTTATATTTTCGCGTGTAGTTTTCACTTTTCCTCCTTCTGCACACTGGCTTCTTGACTTCTCCGGGGCTTATTCTTACTTTTCTTTCTCCTACGCCCCGGCTTCTTGACTTCCCCGGGGCTTATTCTGATAAAGTCTATATAATGGTGTAAATTACAAATCTATATAAAAAGAGCCAAGTGCTCATCTTTCAGTTATAATTAAGTTACCACACAAAACATAATTGAAAGGACGAAACCCATGGCTCAATTACATTTTACATTAGATAGTGATTTTTTTGTAGGACTTTTTTCAGAAACTAAGGATGAAGCATTTGGCAAACTTATGGAAGCTTTACTTAATCAGGTTCTTCAAGCTGAATCTACCGAACAACTTGGTGCTAATAACTATGAACGTTCGCAGGAACGTTCTGATTACAGAAACGGAACCCGGACAAGGTCATTAACCACTCGCATCGGAAAGATTGAATTACAAGTTCCTAGACATCGTAATGTCCCATTTAAGACTTCCTTATTCGAGAATTACCAGCGTAATGAGCAAGCTTTAATTACAACCATGATGGAAATGGTAGTGCAGGGTATATCAACCAGAAATGTCAAAAAAGTAACTGAAGAACTCTGTGGAGAGTCTTTCTCTAAATCTACTGTTTCTGAAATTTGTAAGGAACTTGATGTTCCAATTAAACATTTTAAAGAACGTTTACTGCCGGAACATTATCCATTTATTATTGTCGATGCGATATATTTAAAAGTTCGCGAAGATCATCGTGTCAAGTCCAAAGCATTGTTTGTCGCTATTGGGATAAACAATACAGGTCACAAGGAAGTACTCGGTTTTGAAGTATACGATTCTGAGAAAGTAAACACCTGGAAGGACTTCTTTGAAAGTCTTAAAAGTCGTGGCTTACGTGGCGTGGATATTGTGATATCAGATGCACACGCAGGGCTTGTTGAAGCAATAAAGGAATGCTTCTCTGGTTCTTCATGGCAGCGTTGTCAGGCTCATTTTACTAGAAATATCATAGATAAGTGTCCCAAAAAATATAGCACTGGTTTAGCTTCTGAATTGCGAGATATGTTCAATGCAACTACTATTGAAGAAGCCCGTCGACTAAAAGAATCAATATACGATGAATATCAGGACGTTGCAAATGAAGCAATGGTTGTCCTTGATGAAGGGTTTGAAGATAGCATAACAATCATGGCATTACCTTCAAAATATCGTATTGCATTAAGAACCAGCAACATAATAGAGCGTGAAAACAGAGAGATCAGAAGACGAGAAAAGGTCATTCAGATTTTCCCTAATACGGAATCTATTATTCGACTGATTGGTGCAGTTCTTCAGGATGATCATAATGATTGGAGTGTCGGTCACAGAATTTTTGATATGAAAGAGTACTATGACAAACTAAGCTCCATTCAATCAAATCTCCTGAAGATAAAGGCAGCATAGACGGACTAACATAGCTGGAAGATGAATGTACACACAAATTTGGACTTGACTCTTATTCTTACTTTTCTTTCTCCTACGCCCCGGCTTCTTGACTTCCCCGGGGCTTATTCTTACTTTTCTTTCTCCTACGCCCCAGCTTCTTGACTTCTCCGGGGCTTATTCTTACTTTTCTTCCTCTCACGCCCCGGCTTCTTGACTTCCCCGGGGCTTATTTCTACTTTTCCTTCTCTC
>NZ_QUEC01000013.1:0-33728 GCF_003478095.1 Clostridium sp. AF34-10BH | reverse complement strand
CTTCCCCGGGGCTTATTTCTACTTTTCCTTCTCTCACGCCCCGGCTTCTTGACTTCTCCGGGGCTTATTCTTACTTTTCTTTCTCCTACGCCCCGGCTTCTTGACTTCTCCGGGGCTTATTTCTACTTTTCTTTTTCCTACGCCCCAGCTTCTTGACTTCTCCGGGGCTTATTCTTATTTTTCTTTCTCCTACGCCCCAGCTTCTTGACTTCCTCGGGGCTTATTCTTACTTTTCTTCCTCTCATGCCCCGGCTTCTTGACTTCTCCGGGGCTTATTCTTACTTTTCTTTCTCCTATGCCCCGGCTTCTCGATTTCCCCGGGGCTTATTCTTACTTTTCTTCCTCTCACGCCCCGGCTTCTCGATTTCCTCGGGGCTTATTCTTACTTTTCTTCCTCTCACGCCCCAACTACCTAGAACCCCAACGGCTTATTTTCTTCTCAGATACCCTTGCAACCGGTTTCCGTGACTGTCGACGGTTACTGTCAGGGCTCCATAGTCGGTGGTGAGGTACCAGGGGACCTTAGCATCTTCCAGGCGCTGTAGCGTCGCGGCATGGGGATGGCCATAGGAATTGTTACGACCACAGGAGATAATGGCGGCAGCGGGGCCGGCGGCGGCAAGAAACTCAGAACTGGTGGAATAGCCTGAGCCGTGATGCGCTACCTTCAGGATGTCTACCTTGAAGCCCCCTTGTCTCCGTGATTCCCACAACTCCTGCTGTTCTCGCGGTTCCTGCGATTCCTGCAATTTCCGCGCATTCTGCAAAGCCTGTGATTCCTGCGCTACCCGTAACGTCTTCGCTTCCTGTAACGTCTTCAACGTCTGCAATTCCTGTGTCAGCTGCTGCTCCCCTTCGCCTTCCACATCCCCTGTCAGGAGAATGCTTAGCTTCCCGGCACCCACGCCGAAGTTTTTCCTTTCACCGGTATCACCATGACCGGTTCTCTCACCAATAACTCCGACAGCAAAGCTGCCGTTCTCACCGTAAACTTCGCTAGCAGCTCTTCCGCCCTCTCCACTTGCTTCCATCCCCTCTGCCGCGCCCCACTTCACTGCTTTCGCAAATACCTCCACGTAGAAGCATTCCGAATAGGCATTGGCATCCGCAAGGGTCGTATTCTCCTCCGGGTGCAGACACCGCAGCCGGAGTCGACTATCCCTGATCTCATCGCCACATTTTATGTAACTTACCGGTACTCCGGCATATTCCGCGGCAACAAGCAATTTTTCAAAAGCCTCCCTGCGCTCCGCTTCCGTAATCGCAGGCAGAAACATCTGCTCCACGGTAATTCCCCATTCTCCACCGTTCTCCAGCAGTTCCAATATGCCATTCATATGGTCTTCATCTGGGTGCGATACAAACACACCGCGTAGAGACTGGATTCCCCGGCTCTTGAGATAAGGCTTCAACACATATTCACCGATTTTCCTCCGACTGGTACTGCCGCAGTCAAAAAGATATGCCCCCTGCCCGGTCTCCACCACGATACCGTCTCCCTGTCCCACGTCCAGAAAAGTCACACGGCTTCCCCGATCAAAATTGCCGGTCAGTAAACCAACTATTAATACTAAAATCATTGCGGCTACAATTCGGCACATAACTCCGTTCCTATATGTCATCACTCCCTGCCATGTATACCAAAAATTTGCTAAAACATGCCGCCATCTGGTGGTACATATTTCAGAGTACCTATCAGAGTGCTGCATCTTTTTTCTGTTACTCTCTCTTTTTCTACCCCTACCGCTATCATCCACTCCGCGTGTTTCCCGACGCAGCCTTTCTCTTTCAGCGTGGTGTCCGTCTCCATGATTATTTTCCGCCACATAAGCTGCATAAAGTCTTTGTCGCTTCCATTTTTCCGCATAATTCCTGCCAATGATCAACACAAATAGCCCACTATAATAAACGACCATCTGCCACTTTGTCGGGCGGCCCACGCACCATACCGCTCCCGGCAGTTCTCCGAACCGTTCGCAGATCCATTCATACCACCACAGGATCAGACAATCCACCGTCCCTGCAATTCCCAGTCCCGGGATCAATGACAGGATTCCCCCTGCCATCACCACGCTCATAAAGGGCAACACCAGCAGGTTCAATAATACCGAGTAGACAGGGATCTCATAAAAGAACCAGAGCTGTATGGGCAGCGTAAAAAGAATAACTCCGGCACTGGCGGCAAAACCGCTTTTAAGTGCTGACACCATGCGCCAAAGCCTTTCATACACCACCTTCCGCCAGCCTTCCCGGTACTTGTTCCTCTCGTAAGCGGAATCACCCAGAATATCTGTCACGGTCAGAAGCCATGCCGGTACTCTAAAACCGTTCCCCCCGTTTCCCAGTCTCCTCTGTTCCGTGTCAAAGTCAGACCTCTCACCAAATCCGCTCTTCCCATCAGTCCTCTTTTTCTCTGCAAAGCCTAATGCCTCACCAAGTCCGCGCTTCCCGTCGGCCCTCTTTTTCTCTTCAAGCCCTGCCACCACGCCACTGGCCGTTTCCACACCGGCATTATCTTCCCTACCATCCCCGGCAAACACCGGTGTCAACAAGCAGATCCCCAGCACCGCCCCAAAAGACATCAAAAAGCTCACATCCCCAAGCCGCTCCGGTTGCTGCAACACCAGCAATGCCGCCAACAGCCCCACACCTGTCAGCATATCGTAAGTCCTTCCCACGAATATCCCCAACATCTGCAGCAGATACATTCCTATGGCACGGCTGGCGGATACACTCATGCCCACCATCATACCGTACAGAAGCAGTGTCATGGCACCTCCCGCTGCTGCCACTCTGACCGGAGCCCCCAGTCTCTTAATCAGCCGGTAGCATCCCATCCCCAGCAAAGTAATATGCAGCCCTGAAATGCTTAAGATATGGGCGATCCCATTCCTCTGGTACAGCGCCTTTACCTCCGCATCCAGTTCTTCCTTCTCCCCCAGCAGTAATGTCTGCATAACAGAAGCCTCTTTCTCCGGGAATACCTTTGCCAGTCTGTCGTGTAATCTCCTTCGAAAGGCAAACAACTTTTCTCTCAAAAAGTTATAGTCCTCCTCCGCTGCCAGAATCTGTGCTTTCCGCACTCTGCCACCGATGCCCTTTCCCGCAGAATAGGCCCGCACGTCAAATTCCCCGTGATTGGTCGCAGCATCGAAGTGCGAAAAAACGCCTTCCAGAACAATATGCTGGCCCAGTCTCAGGCTCTGTACCTCCTGTGTGTTTGTCAACTCACATTGTAATTTTCCAGAATAGGAATATTTTAGATCGTTTTGAATAATAGAAATTGATTTCAGAATAATCGTTTCAGAAGTTCTTGTGTCTATCCGTCCCGTGATCCTCACCGGACTTCCGTCAGGCGGCAGTACGCCGGCATCCCCGGTGTCTGCCCCCGTCAGTATTCTTCCTATGGCGAGCACTATCACGAGACACAGACACGCCATAAAAAGCGGTCGTCTCATTAAGCTCCCTTCCGCAGGCAATCCCGCCTGCCCACAGTCAGGACTGTTCCGACAGTCCAACGCAAAAACAGTCCTGTCCCGCATAAATTCAAAATTTACTGTTCCAAAGTCGTTACATAATCCAGATTCCGTTCAAAAGTGGAATTGCTGAAGGTAGATGGCACTTCGCCGTTGACCAGGATCTGTACTTTATTGATATTATCCAGTTCCACCAGGGAATTCACGATGGAGTAAACTGCTACCTCCGTGGAAACATTGTTCACCACGGTCAGGAAGCTGGAATCCAGATTCACATAGCAGATTCCATCTTTGGTCAGGATATTGATGATCTTGGTCTCCGGATTGATCACCGGGTACAGACCCTCAATCTGTCCGCTGGGTCCCGCGATCAGTTCCTCCACCACGAATCGCTCCAACGGAGTATTGGTGGAATAATGCTTTTCTCTGTAGGCCGCGATCAGCTTATCACCGTCTGCATTGGCAAAATACAGCTTTACCTTCACCAGTTCATAGGTGTTGATCTCGTTACCGTCATTATTGATGAACTGCTCGGCATTCATCCAGCCTACCAATTCCCCTGCATTGTCATATAACTGACTGCCTTCCAAGGTAATCGTCACATATTTCACATTGGACAGCTGCGTCAGTGTCCTTACAACGGCCGCCCGCACCAGTACTTCTGTGGTGACCGAAAGTTCGGAATATGCCTTATCCACATTGATCACAAGTTTTCCGTCTTCCACTTCATAATCCAGAACCTGAAATCCCATGTCAAAAGGCGCCTTATATTCCAGCTTTTCCGGGGTGGTGGAGAGAAATGTCATGGTCTCTTCCAACTGTTCCTCCGGTGTCTTGGTGTTCAGATACTGGTCATGAACCTCAACCTTCGTCTCTGCGGTATTTACATAATACACCGATATCTTTTTGCCGGTCTCCGGCTCTCTCGTGCCACAGCCGGTCAGGACTGCCAGCAACATCAGAAGCATACCGGTCAAAACATATTTTTTAACTCTCTTCATAACTACACAATCTTTCTTACAACAGCTCCGTCTAAGAGGCGATATATGTCAGCGGGATCTTCGCCAGGAAACAGGAGCCCTGCCCCTCGGTACTCGTCACCGTAAGGGATCCCTTGTGCATCAGGACGGCGCTCTTGGTGATCGCCAGTCCCAGTCCCGTTCCGCCGATCTCTCTGGAATGAGACTTGTCCACACGATAGAATCTCTCGCAGATATGTGCCAGAGCCTCCTCCGGGATACCGATTCCGGAATCACTGACTTCAAAGGTAAAATACTGATGATCCGCATCCAGTATCACCTTCACCCAGCCATGATCCTTATTGTATTTGATGGCATTCTCCACCAGATTCGTCATGATCAGGGTCATCTTAACTTCATCCACCTCTGCCACCACAGGACGGACGCTTTCAAATACCACTTCCACATCCTTCTTCCGGGCGATGGGCCGCAGTCTCTTTAAGATCAGTTCCGTCAGATCATTGATGTTCAACGATACAATATTCAGATCCTGTACCTTTTTATCCATTTTTACCAGTGCCAACAGATCCGTAATGATCTGGTTCTCTCTGTCAATCTCGGAAGCAATGTCTTCCATGAATTCTCGATACAGCTCCGCCGGTACATTTTCCTGTGCTAGCAGGGAATCCGACAATACCTTGATGGATGTCATGGGTGTTTTCAACTCGTGGGACACATTTGCCACAAATTCCTGTCGGGAATCGTCCAATGCCTTCATCCGCTTCAACAGCTGGTTGAACGCATCTACGATATGTACGGTCTCCACATAATCTGGCACAGAGATCGTCTCATCACTGAAGCCTTCCTTTACCGCATTGATGGCCTGTGTGACTCTGTTGAAAGGTCTCGTCAAAGCTCTGGACAGTATGATAGCCAGTGCCAGGATTGCCACCATCATGATCACTTCCAGAATGTACGCCTTACGATTCAGCACTTCCTTGGCATTTACGATACTGTCATTGGAAATGCTGGTCAGCATAACGCCCCGGATGGCATCCGGATTCCTTTTTCCGTTTTCGTCCGTAGTGTTTGCCGTGGTATCCATGATGGGAGTGGTCATTTCTATGTAACCGTGCTCCGGGTCATAATGGGAAATGTTTTCCCCCTGAAAACATTTGATGACCTCCTCGGAAATGATGGTCTTTCCTTCACTGATGCCGTAGGTATCTTTTTCCACCTTGAAATTCTTGTTGATGATCATAACGCGGCCTTCATACAGATTGGACAGCATCTCCAGTTCCGCATTGATGACTTCTCTGGAATTGCCGGTGTCCTCTCTGACACCATGGCTGCTTAAATAATTGTTGCTGATCAGATGATTGGCCAGGATCATCAACTGGTTCTGTACCACTGTGGTCCGCTGTTCCACCGCCAGATCCTCGTAATTGCTCACGATACCGTGGCGCATGGCAATACAAGGCACCAGGCCGATCACCAGCGTCAGCAGGAAGATCCTCGCCCGCAGACTTCGAAGCGCGATCATGCTCTCCAGCTTTTCCCATATAGTTGCAAAACGTTCTTTATTCCATTTTTTCACAGTATAAAAACCTCAGTTCCGAACCTCTCCACGCCATTCACAAAACCGCACGATAAATCGTGCTCTCCGCTGCTTCGCAGCTACTTTTGTTCATTTGCGTGGCGGTGGCTCTATTCGAGCCACCTTCAAAGATAAGAGAAATTGATTCTTACATGCAAGCATGGCGAATCATTTCCTCTTATCTTTGCCGGTTCTCATAGTCTCACTTATTATTAAAGTAGTACCCGACACCCCATTTGGTATGCACGTATCTGGGCTCGCTGGGATTGGACTCGATCTTCTCACGCAGTCTCCGGATATGTACATCCACTGTACGCACATCACCGGGATAATCCGTACCCCATACCAGCTTCAACAAATTCTCCCTGCTGTATACCTTGTCGGGATTCAGCATCAGAAGTTCCAGCACTTCGAACTCCTTGGCCGTCAGTCCGATCTCCCTGCCCTGGATGTAGGCTCTTTTGCCGTCACGATCCAGCTTCATATCGCCGCTTTCCAGAATACCGGTGTTCTCTGTGGTTCCTTTTTTCGGCTCCATTCTGCGGAAGATAGCTTTGATCCGGGCTTTCACTTCCAGAATGTTAAAAGGCTTGGTTATGTAATCGTCCGCGCCGTATTCCAGTCCCAGGATCTTATCCATGTCATCACCCTTGGCGGTCAACATGATCACCGGTACATTGGAAAATTCGCGGATCTGCTGGCAGACCTCAAAGCCGGTCAGCTTCGGCAGCATGACGTCCAGTAATATGATGTCATATTCCTTGTTATGCGCCATCTGCAATGCTTCCTCACCGTCATAAGCACAATCCACTTCCATGTTGTCCTGTTCCAGACTGAAACGGATTCCCTTCACGATCAGCTTCTCATCATCCACTACCAGCACTTTCTTGCCTGCCATCTTTCCTTAACCTCTCTATCCCTTACTTTTCTCTTCACGGTCCCGGCATAAGCCCTCATTGTACCGTGATCTTATCACACAATTTGTCATACGCGTTCTGTTTGATCCCGGATACCTTCATAATGTCTTCCTTCGTCTGAAAGGCTCCGTTTTGCTCCCGGTAGCGCACAATATCTGCCGCCCGGGAAGCTCCGATCCCCGGCAGCGCACACAATTCCTCCGCAGATGCCGTGTTGATATTCACAAGTCCCTCCGCCGTCGCTTTTACCTCGGCTTCCAGAGTCTCCGCTTCCTCCAACGTTGGAAAATACAGCTTCTGACCATCCGTCACCGTTTCTGCCAGATTCACATAAAAAGGATCCGCCTCCGCTGTCATACCTCCGACCAGTCGCAAGGCTTCCTCCGCTCTGCTGCCCTCCGGCACTTCCACGACTCCGGGATCCCGCACTGCGCCGCAGACATAGACATATATCATCTGCGGTTCAGCCTTTGCCGGTTCCTGCACTGTCACGCTGCTGCCTGCAGGCTCCGCTGCCTGTTCCACCGCTTCCAGTGAGGGAAATTCCGCCACATCTTCTCCGGATGGAATCAGCACAATGGCCTCATCCTTCCTCTGACAGCCGGTCATGAACATCACCAGACTGAAAAACATTCCGATCAAACCTGCATATTTTGTTTTAAAAAACCTTATCGAAAACATCATAGTCCCCTTTCCATTTTCCTGATTTCTTCACAAAATTTCAGGGGATTGCCTCTCTATGCTGTTAACTTTCATTGTACTGGAATCGCACGGAATTTACAAGCCGTTTTCGCATTTGTGGTAACGATTCAGAACCCCTTCGTAAAATTGCCGCTTCGCGGATAGCTCTGGATCATTTCCACTTGAAAATCACAATACCCACAATCGCCACGGCCATGCCGATGGCTTTCCGCCACTCCCAGGGCTGCTTCTCCACACCGAACCATCCGAACAGTTCGATAATATATGCTACAGCAAGCTGAGCGACCACAATAAGCATTACCGCTTTGGCCGGTCCCAGGGCATCCATACTGCGGATCACAGTGTAGGTGATAAAGGCTCCGATAGCCCCTCCCAAAAGCATATATCTGGGCTCCACCTGCGCTATCTTCAAGAATGAAGTCCGCTCCGTACACAGCCATGCCCCCAGACATACCAGCAATGCTGTAAACTGCACAAATGCACTGGCGGTCCAGATGCCGGTGGATTTCGTCACCTGGGTGTTGAACACTCCCTGGATGCTCATCAGCGCACCGGAAACTAAAGCAATCAAAAAACCGATCATAGGATTCTACCACCTTTTCTTTTTAGTAGTAGTCTATCCTGTGACCGGTTCGTTCATTCATATTTTATTGTAACGGTTTTAGTTCTCTGTACCACCTACCTGTCCGGCTATGGTCTCGTCCAGCTGCTGTACCAGAGTAGTCACGTCGTCACCGTTCCATACCTTGGAAAACAGTACTTCCAACTGCATCCAGAAATTTCCCGTCTCTAGCATCTTCGGCAATGACACACTGTCCGCATACTCATCGGCAAAGATCATAAGCGCACCGTTGTCTGCATTCTCTGCCGCCTGAAGACTTGCCGGCATTTTGCCGGAGCGTTCATACAGGCCGTCCGCATATCCTTCTGCCAGATACGCTGCGAAGCAGTCCGCCAGTTCCTTGTGTTCCGAATAGCCGTTGATGACTGCCGCTCCCGTAACAGACAAAGATCTGCTCTGCAGTTCGGCGCTGACATCCGGCATACGGGCAATCCCGTAATTAAATGCAAGGCTGCCGTCCGCTTTTGCCTCTTCCAGCCGTTTGACCACATCCGTGGTTCCGATGGTGAACATGGTCTTGCCATCGATAAAGTCCTGGATCACAGAATCATAAGTCACCGTATCGGATTCAATAAAGAAGAACTGGTTCAGTGCCTTGTACACTTCCAGACACTGAATGGTCTCCGGATTATTGATATCAATATCATTTCTGTCATCCCCGGGATCACCGCCTACGATCATGTAGTTGCCTACGATCCAGTAGTTGTAGAAAATATTGTTCACATCCCATTTCATGACACCTTCCACACCTTCCGGTGCATCAAAGGTATCTGCAATATTCAGCAGATCATCCACTGTGGAGGGAAGTGCTTCCGCGAAATACTGCTCTGCCAGTGCATTTACCGCTGCCTCATCCGCTGTCACCTGTTCCGTGGTCTGGTCTTCCGGAAGAGAATCTTCCTCGATGATCTCTTCTCCTTCCCCTATGGGTTCATCATTCTCACTGCTTCCCGCCAGTTCCTTCTCCGCCTGCTGGGTTGCCCAGGTTCGAAGATAATCTTCATTATATACCAACGCACTGGTATCAAAATAAACCGGGTAACCGATCAGCTTCTGATCATAGGTTACCGCAGACAGAGCCGCCTGGGGAAAATGGTCTGTATTGCAGATTCCCACAGTGTCAGGCACTTTCGATGCCAGTCCTGCCAGATAAGCCTTTTCCAGAGAGTCGCTGCTCAACAGGTAGATATCCGGTATCTGATCGGAATGCAGGGTCTCCTGATTGATAGCTTCCAGATATTCACTGTCAGAAGTAAGTACGGGAATCACACGAACTCCACTGTTCTGTTCTCCGAAGGATACTGCTGCCGCATTGATATAACCGGACAATGCCTCATCGGAATACCAGCAATAGATTGTCTCCTTTCCTCGAAACAGCTGCAGTCCGCTTCCGCTCTCCTGTGTCTGACTCATCTCCTGCGTACTTCCGTAAACAGCTGCAGCAGCCATGGCGATCACAGCTGCTGTAGCGATAATTCTTTTTTTC
Organism: Clostridium sp. AF34-10BH; assembly: GCF_003478095.1. Classification (NCBI taxonomy): domain Bacteria; kingdom Bacillati; phylum Bacillota; class Clostridia; order Eubacteriales; family Clostridiaceae; genus Clostridium; species Clostridium sp. AF34-10BH. The sequence goes on along the minus strand of NZ_QUEC01000013.1, from coordinate 23,969 downwards.
AAAAACATAAATTCACCTAAACCTCTTATTCGATACAGGTGTCCAAAATAGCAATCATTTCGTCCACATTTTCCCGGGTAATCACGAGAGGCGGTACGAAGCGGATAATGTCCGCACCGGCATTGATCAGAATTAATCCCTTCTCCAATGCTCTGTTAATAATGTCTCCTACCGGATGGTCAAATACCAGTCCCTGCATCAGTCCCACACCACGGCGTTCTTTGATACAGTCATACTTGTCTGCCAGTTCGTTCAGACGCTGTTCCAGATAGGGAGCCACCTCTCTCACATGTTCTATTATATGGTCCTCTTCGAATAAATCAAGCACTTTTTCCACTGCTGCGCAGGCTAAGGGGTTACCGCCGTAGGTGGTTCCGTGATCTCCCGCTGTCAGAGAATGCTGTGCTACTTTCTCCGTCATCATAAATGCACCTACCGGTACACCGCAGCCCAGTGCCTTGGCAGAAGTCATGATGTCCGGCTTCACGCCGAAACGCTGCCATGCATACATGTAACCGGTACGTCCCATGCCGCACTGGATCTCATCCAGAATCAGCAGGATATCCCGCTCATCGCACAGATCACGAACCTGTTTTAAGAATTCTTCATTAGCGGGACGCAGTCCGCCCTCACCCTGTACAGTCTCCATAATGATGGCACAGGTCTTGTCTGTCACCTGATCCAGCACACTCTGGAAATCATTCAGTTCTGCAAATTTGATATGTCCGATCATGGGCTGGAACGCCTCACGATACTTGGGGTTGCCCGTTACTGACAAAGCTCCCATGGTTCTGCCGTGGAAGGAGTGATTCATGGCAATGATCTCATGGTCGGTACAGCCATCCTTCAGATACGCATATTTTCTGGCAGCCTTAATGGCACCTTCCACTGCTTCCGCACCGGAATTGGTGAAAAAGACACGATCCATGCCGGATACTTTTTTGATCTTACGAGCCGCCTCGATGGCAGGCACGTTGTAATAATAATTGGAGGTGTGGATCACCTTGTCGATCTGTGCTTTCAGCGCATCGTTGTATGCCTTGTTCTGATAGCCCAGGGCAAATACAGCGATTCCCGCTACGAAATCCAGATATTTTTTCCCATCGGTGTCATACAGATGTACGCCTTCGCCCTTATCCAGAACGATCTGATAACGGTTATAGGTATGCAGCAGGTCTTTTTCCGCCTCTGCAATATATTCTTTCATGGTGTCGCTCATTTTTCCTCTCCATTCCGCAGACGTTCTTTTCGTCAAGGAAACGCAAACCAAATTTCTAATTTGGTTTTGCGATAATGGCTACTTTGTGACGCCTGCGGCACAAATAGCCGGGTGCGGAATAAGCTGCCAGGCTTATTCTGCACACTTTTTTCACTCCTCATCGGATACGATCGCAGTTCCGATACCCTGATTGGTGAAGATCTCCAACAACAGGCAGTGTGCCAGACGTCCATCCAGAATATGCACACGGTTTACACCGTTGCGGATCGCAGAAGTACAGTTGTTCAGCTTCGGCAGCATACCACCGCCGATGTAACCGTCGTGGATCAGTCCCTCTGCCTCGGAAGCTGTCAATCTGGAAATAAATGTGGACTTGTCATTGATGTCCTTGTACAATCCCTCGATATCCGTCAGAAATGCCAGTTTCTCCGCATGTACTGCTTTGGCGATAGCGCAGGCCGCATCATCCGCATTGATATTGTAGGTGTGATAATCCTTGTCCAGTCCAATGGGAGCGATGATGGGCAGGTAATCCTTCTCCAGCATGTCAAAGAGAATATCCGGATTCACGCCGGTGATCTCACCCACATACCCGATGTCCTGACCGTCGGAATATTTTTTCTCTACCTGAAGCAGGCCGCCGTCTTTACCGCTGACACCTACTGCTTTCACGCCCAGCTCTTCCACCATGGTCACAAGGCTCTTATTTACCTTGTTCAGTACCATTTCCGCGATCTCCATGGTCTCCTCATCGGTGACACGCAGACCGTTGACGAACTTTGCCTCTTTTCCGACCTTGCCGACCCAGCGGCTGATCTCCTTACCGCCGCCGTGAACGATGATGGGCTTGAAACCTACCAGTTTCAACAGCGTTACGTCCTTGATGACGTTTTTCTGCAGTTCCTCATTGCTCATGGCGCTGCCGCCGTATTTTACCACGATGATCTTACGGTTGAATTTCTGTATGTAAGGAAGCGCCTCGATCAGCACCTCTGCTTTTTTCATTACCTGTTCCATATCTTTTTCCATTTTTATCCTCATTTCCGCAGATACCGTGATCCGCCTGTCATTTATCTTTCCGGTCGTTCTTTTTTAGGAACGATAGTCCGCATTGATCTTCACATAATCATAGCTTAAATCACAGCCCCATGCGGTAGCTTCTGCCTCACCCATATGCATATCCACCAGTGCGGTAACTTCCGGATCGGAGAGGATCTTCGTGGCCTCTTCCTCGCTGTAATCACATGCCACACCATTACCGAAGATATGAATCTTGCCGCTCTTGCTCTCAAAATACAGATCCACATTTTCCGGGTCGAATTTGGCTCCGGAATAACCCAGTGCACAGAGGATACGTCCCCAGTTGGCATCATGTCCGAAGATAGCTGCCTTGGTCAGAGAAGAACAGATCACGGATTTTGCCAGAGTTCTGGCATCTTCCTTGCTGACTGCGTTTATTACTTTGGTCTCAAACAGTGCTGTGGCGCCTTCGCCATCTCCTGCCATTTTCTTTGCCAGGAATGTGGTGATCTCATGCAGTGCCTTGCAGAAGTTGTCGTAATCCTCGCCCTCTGTGGTAATCTCCTCGTTGCCAGCCATGCCGTTGGCCAGCACCAGCAGTGTATCATTGGTGGAAGTATCTCCATCCACGGAGATCATGTTGAAGGAATCCACTACGTCTGCGCTGACGCACTTCTGCAGCATCTCCTTGGAAATTTTCACATCTGTGGTTACAAAACCTAACATCGTGCACATATTCGGATGGATCATACCGGAACCCTTGCACATACCGCCCAGAGTCACAGTCTTGCCACCGATCTGTGTCTCGATGGCGATCTCTTTGGAAATGGTATCGGTGGTCATAATGGCATGGGCTGCATCGGAGCCAGCCTCCAGAGTATCTGCCTTGGCTGCCACCAGTTTCTCGATGCCAGCGGTGATCTTGTCTACGGGAATCTGCATACCGATGACACCGGTGGATGCAACCAGTACGGCATCGGTGGGCACGCCCAACAGTTCTCCGGCACATTTTGCTTCTGCTTCACAGCAGTCCAGTCCCTGTTTGCCGGTGCAGGCATTGGCGATTCCCGAATTGACTACCACTGCCTGTGCAAATGCAGAATGTTCCACGATCTGCTTATCCCACAGTACAGGAGCCGCCTTTACCACATTGGAGGTAAAAGTACCGGCTACGGTACAAGGTGCCTTACTTACGATCAGTGCCATATCCTTACGATTCTGATATTTAATGGCAGCCTCCACACCTGCTGCCTCAAAGCCTTTTGCTGCGGTCACACCGCCCTGGATCTGTTTCATGTTGGAATAATCTCCTTTCGCTTCCGTTTTATTTATGATGTCGGGGTCAAAAGCCCCCGACTTTGATGCCTACGGATTGCTTCGTGCTACGCACTTCCACAATCCTGGCATCTATTTATTAAACGCCGTAATGTTCTCTTCATTCAAAGTAAAGTCGTAGTAGTTCAAGTCTTCCCGCTTTGTCCATCCAATGCATTTCCAGAAAGCGTTTCCGATGTCATTCTGGGTAAAAGCGATCAGGCTGACCTTGTTGATATGTTCCGCTTTCAGAGCATTCATGCAGTGGACGACCATGGCTTTGCCAATGCCAAGTCTTCGGTAATCTTCTCTGACACATACATGGTACAGACAGCCTCGTCGTCCGTCATGGCCGCAGAGGATGCCACCCACTACGGCTCCATCCTCCCCGATGGCTACCACACTGGTGCCGGGATTCCGGTTGATAAAACGTTCCACACCTTCTCTGGAATCATCGATGCTCCGGATACCGAAACCGTGAATGGTCATCCAGAGGGCATGCAGACCGTCATAATCTTCTATGGTCATGGGTTTGGTCGTAAACTGTTTGTTCATGTATGTATTTTATCCTTTCTAATCCTTTCCGTATCTGCTTTAAGGGAAGCATGGAACCAGCTCCAGGCCTTCGCTCTCAGGAAGCCCGAACAGCAGGTTCATGTTCTGTACCGCCTGTCCTGCGGCACCCTTTACGAGGTTATCCAGTGCACCCATCATAATGATACGGCCGGTACGCTCATCAATGACAAAATTGATGTCCACGTAGTTGCTGCCTTCCACCCACTTGGTCTCGGGGCAGCTGCCCTTATCCAGCACACGGACGAATTTCTCGTTTGCATAATATTTATCATAGACAGCTTTTACTTCCTCATAGGTAGGAAGTGTACCGTCCGGTTTTCTCTTCAGTGTTGCATACTCGGTTGCCAGAATTCCTCTGTTCATGGGTACGAGGTGCGGGGTAAAATTAATGGTCACCTGGCAGTTGCCCGCATAGCCTAACTGCTCCTCGATCTCGGGGGTATGTCTGTGGCTTGCCACGCCGTAGGCTTTCATGTTCTCGTTCACTTCGCAGAACAGGTTGGGCACCTTGGCGCCTCTTCCTGCACCGGAGGTACCGGACTTGGCATCCACGATCAGGGTGTTCACATCAATCATGCCTTCCTTGACCATGGGATAGGCCGTCAGGATCGAACAGGTGGTGTAGCAGCCGGGGTTGGCTACCAATCTGGTCTTCTCCGTGATCTTGTCACGATTGATCTCGCAGAGTCCGTATACTGCTTCCTCAATGAACTGAGGAGATTTGTGCTCGATGCCGTACCATTTTTCATAGGTGGCCACATCCTTGATCCGGTAATCAGCAGACAGATCCACGATCTTCACCTGAGAGAGAATCTCCTCTGTCAAAAGGCCCGCCAGAAATCCCTGAGGGGTTGCGGTAAAGATCACATCTACCTGCTTCGCCAGTTCTTCCAGATTGTCATCCTTGCAGATATCCTCCACCAGCTGGAACATGTTCTGGTATACCTGATAATACTTCTTATCTATATAGCTTCGGGAACCGTACCATACGATTTTGGCATCCTTGTGGTTTAACAGGATCCTTACCAGTTCTCCTCCGGCATAACCGGTTGCTCCGATGATTCCTACTCTGATCATTTTTCTACCTCTCTTGTTTATGTCATCGTTTTTTATTTCTGTCGCCGCCATACTTGTGTCAACGAATTGCTTCTGTCGCCGCCATACTTGTGTCAACGAATTGCTTCGCAGCAAGCTGCTCACGCAATTCTGTAAACATTCGGAATCCGCTGATTTGCTACGCAAATCGCTACTTCCTCATGTTTAGCGGGTCACAAGTTCAAAAGCCTTATCATGCAAGCATGAACGGCTTTTCGACCTTTTGACCCTGACACCATGATACCACTTTTTGTCTAAATGTCTACTACTTTTTTCATTTTTATGCACATTTCTCGGATTGTTGTGTATATTTATGCATATATTCATACTATTTTTATGGTTTTATGCATTATGGTGGAATAATATTCATTCTGTTTTCCGCATACTTTTCTTTCCTATAAAAATCTGTTACAATAACTATGCTGTGCTTTCGTTTGCAGCATATCTATTTTGTGGCTCTTTATGTTCTGTTTTTCCCGGATCCAAAGAGCAGAAATGAGGAAATTATGGCTTTTGACGGCGTTACCATTGCCTGTGTAATATCAGAATTAAAAAAAGAACTCATCGGCGGACGATTATATAAGATCGCCCAGCCGGAAAATGACGAACTGCTGTTGACCATCAAGCAGCCCACCGGACAAAAGAGACTGCTTCTGTCCGCCAGCGCTTCCCTGCCCCTGATCTATCTGACGGAGAGCAACAAACCCAGTCCCATGACGGCCCCCAACTTCTGTATGCTGCTGCGCAAGCACTTACAGAACGGCCGTATCGTGAACATTTCCCAGCCGGGGCTGGAGCGTATCGTGCATATCGATATTGAGCATCTGGATGAAATGGGGGATCTGCGCCACAAGACGCTGGTCATGGAGCTGATGGGCAAACACAGCAACCTGATCTTCTGCAACGATGACAATACCATCATCGACAGTATCAAGCGGGTATCCGCCGCAGTCAGCAGTGTCCGGGAAGTCCTGCCCGGCAAGCCCTACTTCATCGCCCACACCCAGGATAAACTGGATGCCCTGACCTGCGACGAGACTACTTTCCGGGAAACCCTTGCCGCCAAGCCTCAATCGGTCTTCAAGGCAATCTACGGAAGCTTCACCGGTATCTCCCCGGTACTGGCACAGGAACTGTGCCACGAGGCAGGCATCGACGGGGAACGCCCTACCGCGGCATTGACGGCAGAGAATCATCATGCCCTGTATGAAGTTTTCTCCAAAATGGTCACTTCTATCAAGGAAGAAACTTTCTCCCCCTGCATCGCTTACACCGGCACCCGCCCCGTGGAATACGCGGCGGTTCCCCTGACCATGTACAGCACCGGAGCGGATCATCTGGAATCCTACACCTCCATGTCCGCCCTGTTGGAGCATTTTTATGCGGAGAAAAATACCCTGACCAGGATCCGTCAGAAATCTTCTGACCTGCGCCGTATCGTGCAGACCGCTCTGGAACGGGATATTAAAAAATACGATCTGCAGCTGGCCCAGATGAAGGATACGGAGAAGCGGGAAAAATACCGGATCTACGGAGAACTGTTGAATACTTACGGTTACAGTGCAAAGCCCGGTGACAAATCTCTCACGGCGGTAAATTACTATACCAACGAACCGGTGACGATCCCCCTGGATCCTACTCTTTCCGCTACGGAAAATGCGAAGAAATATTTTGACAAATACGGAAAGCTAAAGCGTACTTATGAAGCATTGTCCGAACTGACTACTCAGGTAAAAGAAGAGATCGACCACTTGGAGACCATCAGCACGGCCCTGGATATCGCCCTGAAAGAGGAAGATCTGGTGGAGATCAAGGAGGAACTGACCCAGAGCGGCTACATCCGCAGAAAGGGCGGCACGAAAAAAGCAAAGATCACCAGCAAGCCCTTCCATTATCTGAGCAGCGACGGATTTCATATTTATGTGGGAAAAAATAATTTCCAGAACGATGAACTGACCTTCAAATTCGCCAACGGAAATGACTGGTGGTTCCATGCCAAAGGTATTCCCGGCTCCCATGTAGTGGTAAAGACCGAAGGGAAGGAACTGCCGGACCGGACTTTTGAAGAGGCCGGCCGGCTTGCTGCCTACTATTCTAAGGGCAGGGAGCAGGAAAAGGTGGAGATCGACTATGTCCAGAAAAAACAGGTCAAAAAGCCGGCCGGTGCCAAGCCTGGCTTCGTGGTCTATTATACGAACTACTCTCTGATGATCGACAGTGATATCTCCGGAATTGAAAAGATCAGCGACTGACTTTTGACGATTCCGGCGCATCTTATATGGTCGTTACCGTACTATGCATCAGATAGCATATTTTATGCATAAATATACTGTATATTTTTCATTCTATGCATTTATGTGCATATTTTAATTTGTTTTATTCATATTTTTGATTTATTTATGCAACTTTTCTGCTTGCTTTTGCGATTATAATGTTGTATAGTAATTGTCAGAGCGTAACACACGATCCTGGCATCTGATACTTACAGATTGCTTCGTGCTTTGCACATCGCATTTTCAGGGCTTTTGCCCCTGGCATCATACACACTATAAAACGGAGGATTTTATCATGAAGGAAAAAGTAGTTTTGGCTTATTCCGGCGGTCTGGATACTACCGCTATCATTCCCTGGCTGAAGGAGAATTTTGACTATGAAGTTATCTGCGTCTGCGTAAACTGCGGACAGGCAGAGGAGCTGGACGGTCTGGAAGAGAGAGCAAAGGCTTGCGGCGCTTCCAAGCTGTATATTGAAGACGTTATCGATGAATTCTGTGATGATTATATTGTTCCCTGTGTACAGGCTCATGCCGTATACGAGAACAAGTATCTGTTAGGTACTTCCATGGCAAGACCCCTGATCGCCAAGAAACTGGTAGAGATTGCCAGAAAAGAAGGCGCTGTAGCCATCTGCCACGGTGCAACCGGTAAAGGTAACGACCAGATCCGTTTCGAGCTGGGCATCAAGGCTCTGGCTCCCGATATCAAGATCATCGCTCCCTGGAGAAGCGACAAATGGAACATGGACTCCCGGGAATCCGAGATCGAATACTGCAAGGCTCATGGCATTCATCTTCCTTTCTCCACCGATTCTTCCTACAGCCGTGACCGTAATATCTGGCACATCAGCCACGAAGGTCTGGAACTGGAAGATCCCGGCAACGAGCCTAACTACGAGCATCTGCTGGTACTTGGTGTGACTCCCGAGAAGGCTCCCGATGAGGGTGAATATGTGACCATGACCTTTGAAAAGGGTGTTCCCACTTCCGTTAACGGTGAGAAGATGAAGGTCTCCGATATCATCCGTACCCTGAACAAGCTGGGCGGCAAGCACGGTATCGGTATCGTAGATATCGTAGAGAACCGTGTCGTTGGCATGAAGTCCCGTGGTGTCTATGAGACTCCCGGCGGTACCATCCTGATGGAGGCTCACCAGCAGCTGGAAGAGCTGATCCTGGATCGCGATACCTATGCATTCGAGAAGGAAATGGGTGCGAAATTCGCCAGTCTGGTATACGAAGGCAAATGGTTCACTCCTCTTCGTGAGGCAGAGCAGGCATTCATCGAGAAAACCCAGGAATATGTGACCGGTGAAGTAAAGTTCAAGCTCTACAAGGGCAACATCATCAAGGCCGGAACCACTTCTCCTTACTCTCTGTACAATGAGAACCTGGCTTCCTTCACCACCGGTGATCTGTACGACCATCACGATGCAGAAGGCTTCATCAATCTGTTCGGTCTGTCTCTGAAGGTTCGTGCCATGAAGTTACAGGAGAACGAGAAGAAACTTGGTAACTAAGAATTAAAATAATGAGGTGTCTATGATAACTGCACAGACTATAATTACTGTGGTGATCCTGTATCTGGTGATCATCAATGTTGTGGGATATGTGATCATGGGTGTCGATAAAAAAAGAGCCATCCGGGGTGCCTGGCGCATCTCGGAGGCTTCTCTTTTTTTCACGGCGCTTTTGGGTGGCAGTCTGGGATGTATTCTGGGTATGCAGCACTTCCGTCATAAGACGAAGCACTGGTATTTCAAGTACGGAATGCCGGCGATCCTGGTGGTACAGGTACTGCTTTTTGCCCTTTTATTCAAATAGGAAATATGCTATACTTCTTTTATAAGATGTCGGGGTCAAAAGCCCCCGACTTTGATGCCTACGGATTGTTCCGTGCTACGCACTCCCACAATCCTACCCAATATTCGCATATCGTGGGATTATCATCCCACTTTTATGCTCATATCGGGGCGGGTCCTAAGGGCTTTCACCCACCTATGAGCAAGCTCATGTGGGCTTAGACCTTTTGACCCTGGCATCTTTATATGAGATAAAGTCCGGGAGGTATCGATATGCATATAGCAGTGTGTGATGATAATGTAGCCGACAGAAAGCAGCTGGAGCGTCTGTTAAAGCGGGAATCCGACAAAAGAGCAGCGTCTACGGGTATCATTTATACCGATTCTTTCGGTAATTCTACCTCACTGCTGTCCAATCCCATGCAATACGATGCCTTCTATATTGATATGTGTCTGACGGAAGGCATCACCGGTACAGAAGTGGCAAATGCGCTGATTGCCCAGGGGGTCAACGCACCCATCGTGCTGTGCTGTTCCAAGATCAATTACAGGGAACAGACCTATCCGGAAAATGTTATTTTTCTGGACAAGCCCATCAAAGTAGCGGAACTGGGACAGAGTATTGACCATGCTCTGGATATTATGTCTAAGGCAGTTCCTCTCATAGAGCTTCGAGAGGATGAAGATACCGTCTATGTCACCGAACCGGACATCCTCTACGCCGAAGAAGAAGGCCGGAATGTCATCGTCACCCTGAAGGACGGCCGCACCGTAAAAGTAGCCACCACCGCTATCAATTTGTTCTCTCAGATAGAGAATCACCCTACCTTCTTCGCTCCCACCGTCAAGACGATCCTTAACGGCAGATACATGGAGAAGCTGGGCTTCCGCAAAGTCATCATGTGCGATGGCAAAAAATTTGCTCTGCACAGAGACTGTGTTGCTTATGCGAAACAGCTGCTGGCGGAATATCATGCGTAAAAAAGACTCCACTCTCTCGAATGAAGTCTTAGAAAATTTGAACTCGAAGTTCTCAGAAAATCACCCGTATCGTCGTTCCTTTTCCGGGTTCACTTTCCAGTTCCAGTTCAGCGTGGCTCTTGGCGATGATATGTTTTACGATAGCAAGGCCCAGTCCCGTGCCGCCGGTAGATTTGGAACGGCTCTTGTCCACGCGGTAGAAGCGTTCGAAGATCCTCTCCTGATGCTCCTTGGAGATGCCGATGCCGGTGTCTTTTACCACGAGATTGGTATGTCCTTCTCTGGAGTAGGTCTGTACATCCACACTTCCTCCCGGATTGTTATACCGGATCGCGTTATCACACAGATTATATAAAAGTTCTTCCATCATCTGACGATTGGCTGTCACATAGCATTCCGTGCCGTTCAGCGCTATGGTCACATTGTGCTTCTCCGCACTCATTTCCAGCATTTCCACACAACTCTGCGCCATTTCATGAAGATTCAAAAGCTCCGTATCCGCTTCCTCTTCCGTTCCGTCCAGCTCCGACAGCCGGATAATATCGTTGATCAATGTCAGCAGGCGGTTGGCACTGTTGTGAATTCCGTGGGCGAAACGCACCGTATCCTGCTCCGAAGCCATGCCGGTCTCGATCAGCTCCGCATAGCCAGAAATGGATGTCAACGGGGTCTTCAGTTCATGAGACACATTTGCACTGAATTCCTGCCGCATTCTGGCATTTTTCATAATGTCCTCATGCTGTTTGCGGATCATGGTCATGAACGGTGTCAGTTCCTCATAGGTCTGCATCTCTGTACATTCCCCGATATTCTGTGCCAGTTTCTCAATGGGAGCCACCAGCTTCGTGGTCAGCACTCTGGCCGCCACCATGCACAGCACCAGCAGCACCACAAAGATCCCCACCATCATGGGCAGCGCCTGACTGAAAATGCTGTAAATGCTTCTGGCATCCTTGGACAGTCGCAGGATGCTGCCATCTTCCAGACGGATGGCATAATAAAAGGTGGACTGGGACAAGGTCTCGGAATTCCGGACTGCTTCACCTTCGCCGTCCCGCATGGCTTCCTGGATCTCCGGACGGGAAGCGTGATTCCCCATGGCCACAGAATCTGCCTCATTATCATACAATACCTGTCCGTCACTGCCGATCAGCGTCAATCGCAGATCCGATTCCACCGGCACTCCGTTTTCCTTGATCTCTTCTACCGAAGAACAGCTTTTTAACAGGGAACCATAGCTTTTCAGATCCTCCAGCACCTGTCTGCGGAACAGATCATAATACACGACTGTGATCAGTACCATGGTAAGCAAAATCGTTACCGTGGCAATGAGGATCATCATTTTGTTAATCTTTTTCTTCATCTTCTGTTACGCTTTCTCGCCGTTCATAATGTATCCCACATTACGCACGGTCTTGATCAGACTGCCCTCTTCCTTCAGTTTCTGCCGCAGCGTCTTGATATGCATGTCCAACGTCCGGGATTCTCCCTCAAAATCGATTCCCCAGACGCGGTCCAGGATCAGTTCTCTGGTGGTCACAATGCCCGCATTGGTCATCAGAAGCTTTAACAGCTCATATTCTTTGTAGGTCAACTCCACAGGCTCCTTGCCTACCGTGACAGAATGTTTCTCTCGGTCCAGCACAATGTTCCCCAGCTTCAGCACCTTATCTTTTTCCTGACTCTTCTGACTTCTCCTGAGCATTGCCTTTACCCGGGAAATCAGTTCCATGACACCGAAGGGCTTCGTAATATAATCATCTGCCCCCAGATCCAGTCCCTTGACCTTGTCGATCTCCGTGGTCTTCGCCGTGACCATGATCACCGGCACCAGCACCGTGTCCTGTCTGGTACGCAGCTTTTTCACAATGCTCAGACCATCCTCGTCCGGCAGCATGATGTCTAATAAAATCAGATCCGGTGTGGTATCATTCAGCGCCTCATAGAAATCCATGGCGGAATCAAAACCTTTTACATCATAGCCCACATTGGCCAGGGCAAAGGTCTCGATCTCCTGAATATTTTTGTCATCCTCTACTACATAGATCAAAGCCATCTCACAGCACTCCTCTCTGACTGTGCTTTCTCTTCTTAACTATACCTCGGTAAATCCTCACTCCGCAAGCAGTTTTGCATTCTTTTCCGCAAGACGTTCCTGCTTTGTGGGCGGTAACTGGTATTTCTCACGGCATGCCAGCACTTTGCTCTGGAAGTCCTTGTTATCTTCCTGGCGCAGTTCATCCAGGTAAGCGTGGGTATCGAATTCATCCTCATTCACCTGTACCAGACAGACTGCAATATTGGAGCAGTGGTCGCTGACACGCTCAAAGTTCGTAATGACATCGGATAAGATGAAGCCCAGTTCAATGGTACATTTTCCCTTACGGAGTCTGCGTACATGGCGCTGCTTCACATCCAGGCTCAGTCCATCGATGACTTCCTCCAACGGCTCCACCTGTCTTGCCAGATTCAGATCTCCGTTCTTAAAACTGGTCATGGTAAGATCCAGCACATCGTGTACCGCTCTCTCGAATACCTTCAGTTCCTCCTGCGCCTTCTCGGAGAATACCAGCTGCTTGTCATGCATCTCCTGTGCCGCTTCCTTGATGTTGCGGGCATGATCGGAAATTCTCTCAAAATCGCCGATGCAGTGCAGAATCGTATTTAAAGTCTCACTATCCTTATTGGAAAGCTGTTTGGAACTCAATTTCACCAGATAGGTTCCCAGTTCATCCTCGAAGCGGTCCACATCCGTCTCCATCTGTGCCACCTGCTCTGCTTTCGCCTCATCGAAATTATGCAGCAGCTCCATAGCCAGATCCATGGCTTCCCTGGACTTATCCGCCATCACAGAAGCCACCAGTCTGCTCTGCTCTACGGCATAGGCAGGCTTCTCCAGGAAACGTACATCCAGTAAGCTTAAAGTCTTGTCTGTCTCGGACATTTCCTTCACGTCCTCATGGGTCGGCAGCGTCAGGCAGGCCAGCTTCACCAGACCATTGGAGAAGGGAAGCAATACCAGCGTAGCCGCGATATTGAAGCAGCTGTGAACTACTGCGATTCCAAAAGGTGTTGCCACTTCTCCCAGAAAAGCAAATGGATGAATGGCATTGACCGTATAGAACACTCCAAGGAACAGGATCGTTCCGATAATATTAAAATACAGATGAATCAGAGCCGCACGTTTTGCATTGCGGGAAGCACCGATACCGGAGATCATGGCGGTAACACAGGTACCGATATTCTGTCCCATGATAATGGGAACTGCTGCGCCAAAGCTTACCGCTCCAGTCATGCACAGTGCCTGCAAAATACCTACGGATGCGGAAGAAGACTGGATCACCGCTGTGAGAATGAGTCCTGCCAGCACACCGAATACGGGATTTTGGAACTCGATCAGCAGATTGGTAAACTCCGGTACCTCTGCCAGCGGTGAAACTGCTGCGCTCATGGAATCCATGCCAAACATCAGAATTGCAAAGCCCACCAGGATGGTTGCCGCATTTTTTAATTTGTCTTTATGGGAAAACAGTAAAATACCCACACCCACGATTGCCAGAATCGGCGAAAAAGAACTGGGCTTGAGCATACGGATCCAGAAAGCATCGCTCTCAATGCCCGTCAGACTTAAGATCCAGGAGGTCACCGTGGTACCGATGTTGGCACCCATGATGATACCTACTGCCTGTTTCAGACTCATAATACCGGAATTGACAAATCCGACTACCATAACAGTGGTAGCGGAGGAGGACTGGATCACACCGGTGACCACCGCACCCATGAGCACTGCCTTTAACGGGTTGTTGGTCAGTTTCTCCAGAATGCGTTCTAATCGTCCGCCAGATGCCCGGGACAGTCCGTCACCCAACAGATTCATTCCATACAGGAATAATGCAAGTCCTCCTACCATCTTCAGTAAATCAAAAAAGCTCATACTCTAATCCTCTCATTTTACATAACATACTTTACATTTTTGGTTTCTATCTACACTTTATCTTGCTTATGTAAAATTCGTTACCAGTGAATGTAAAATTTATGTAAAGTTGTAACGATGCAGAGCCATGAACCTTGCCGGATGCTCGTCGAATGCTAGCATTCGTAAGAGCATATGACAATAGTTCTTTGGCGAGCAAGCCTCAATGAGCAAAAGGAACGCTCCGCAGGAGCAGTTTTGCGAATTGGGGCTCTGCATCGTTACTGGGATTATCAGATGCTAGCATTCGTAAGAGCATATGGCAATAGTTCTTTGGCGAGCAAGCCTCAATGAGCAAAAGGAACGCTCCGCAGGAGCAGTTTTGCGAATTGGGGCTCTGCATCATTACCGAGATTATCGAATCCTAATACAATCTCGCACCTTCCATATCTCCGGTCATGCGGAAGATGGCCCACTCTGCGATATTTACCGCATGGTCGCCCACTTTTTCCAAATACTTTGCCATCATCAGATAATCCACCACACGATCCGCATCCAGGCTCTGCTCTCTGATAGCCTGCATCATTCCCGTTTTGACTTCGTTGAAGAGATCATCTACCACATCATCATGTTCTACTACTTTTCTTGCATTTGCCTCATCACCTTCCACAAATGCCTCCACCGAATTGTGGATCATCTCCTTGGCTTCTTCCATCATCTCCAGCAACAGATGTTCCTGTTTTCCTTCGGGATTCATGTTGCCCATACGCAGGTACAGTTCCACAATATCTGCCACATGGTCTCCGATCCGTTCAATATCCGGTACCACTTTCAGCGCTGCGGATACCAGACGCATATCTCTGGCCACCGGCTGCTGTCTGGTCAGCAGGCTCAGACACATAGCTTCCATACTTCGCTGCATATCCACCATGGTATGATCTGTATTCAACAGCGTCTTCAGAATGTCTTCTTTGTTCTCACGAATTCCATACGCCATACGGTCATAACTGATCTCCGCATGCTCTCCCATCTCAGATACTTTATTTTTCAAAGTCTCAAGATCCTGTTCAAATAATACTCTGGGTGACATCTCCCATTCCTCCTATCTTCTCATCCAAAATCATCCAAACCGTCCGGTGATGTAGTCTTCTGTCCGTTTGTCCTGAGGTCTTGCAAAGATCTCGGAGGTTGCATTTTTCTCTATGACTTCCCCTACCAGGAAAAATGCGGTGTCATCCGACACACGGGCTGCCTGCTGCATATTGTGGGTTACGATGACCACGGTGTATTTTTTCTTCAGTGTCTCCATCAGTTCCTCGATCTTTAGCGTGGAGATCGGGTCCAGTGCGGAGGTGGGTTCATCCATCAAAAGTACCTCCGGAGATACTGCCAGTGCTCTGGCAATACACAGTCTCTGCTGCTGTCCACCGGACAGTCCCAACGCGGATTTGTGCAGGCGATCCTTTACCTCTTCAAAGATAGCGGCACCCTGCAGAGAACGCTCCACGATTTCATCCAGTTCCTTTTTATTCTTGATGCCGTGCAGTCTGGGACCGTAGGCGATGTTGTCATAAATGGACATGGGAAAAGGGTTGGGCTGCTGGAATACCATGCCGACCTTTTTACGAAGCAATGTGGTATCCACCCGCTTATCGTAAATGTCCTCTCCATCCAGAATTACTTTTCCTTCGACTCTGCAGCCGTCCACCAGGTCATTCATCCGGTTCAGGCAACGTAGAAAAGTAGATTTGCCGCAGCCGCTGGGACCGATAAATGCGGTAATGGCGTGGTCTGCGATCTCCATATTTACATCTTTCAGTGCGTGGTTCTCTCCATAATGGAGATTTAAGTTTTCCACGGATATTTTACTGTTAGCCATATATTTTCTCCTTCTTGTGATTTCTCTTACTCTCGTCTCAGCTTATTCGCCGCCAGCTTGGTCAGGAGGTTCAGGATCAATACGATAATGATCAGAACACAACCGATACCGAAAGCATTATCATACTGTCCCTTCTGCATCTGTAAATACAATTCGATGGTCAGAGTACCACCAGACTCCATGGCCTTGTGAGCCAGCTTTGCCAGATTGTCTCCGAAAACTCCGGTGAACTTCGGCAGCTTGTAGTCGCTTCCCGCAGTGAACAACAGAGCCGCAGACTCTCCCACGATACGTCCCAGTGCCAGAATGATACCGGTGACGATACCTGGCATGGAAGACGGCAGAAGGATCGTCCGGATCATATGCCATTTCGTGGATCCCATTCCCAACGCACCGGTACGATAACTGTCCGGCACGGTGCGCAATGCTTCCTGCGTATTTCTTGTGATCAGGGGCAGTACCATCAATGTCAGGGTAAAGGAACCGGTGAGCAGTGAATAGCCGAAGCCCAAAGTCTCTCCGAAAAAGATCATACCGAACAGGCCGAAAATAATAGAAGGAATACCGGACAGTGTCTCCGTGGTGAACTCAATGATGGAGACCAGCTTGCCGGGTTTTGCATATTCATTCAGATAAATGGCACTTCCCACGCCGATGGGGGTCGCGATCAACAGAGTGATCACGATGATGTACAGGGTATTCAACAGGTTGCCCGCAATACCGGTGGTCTGCTTTCTGGCACTGGTCACCGTCGTTAAAAATGCCCAGTTAACGGTGCGGATGCCCTTTACGAAGACATACAGGATAATTCCCAGTAAAAGTGCCACCGCCAGTGTGGCAGAGACATAAATGGCTGCCAGCAAAAGCATGTCTGTGGGGCGTTTTCTTTTTACATATAAGGTGTCCTTATTCATTGTCATCCGCCCCCTTTTTCAGTATTTTATTCAATACGATATTGATGATCATAATAAATACAAACAGCACCAGTCCGATGGTGAACAGCACCTGTCTGTGCAGTCCGGAAGAATATCCCATCTCGCTGACAATAGCTGTGGTCAGGAATCGCACGGAGTTAAATGGCAACGGCACATTGACGCTGCTACCGGATACCAGTGTGATCGCCATAGCCTCGCCGATGGCACGTCCCACTCCCAGAACGATAGCCGTCACGATACCGGATTTTGCTGCCGGAAGGATGGAGCGGAAAATAGTCTGTACATGGGAGGCTCCCAGGGCCAGAGAGGAGGATTTGATTCCTGCAGGAACCGCCCGGATGGAAGTCTCACTGATATTGATCACAGTGGGCAGGATCATGATCGCCAGTACGATCACGGCTGACAGCAGGTTTGCACCGCCGGTGAACTGGTGTGTCGTGGATCCCTGGAAGATCAGTCTTTCTAATTTATACATGAGAGGATTCAGTAAGTAGATTCCTAACAGTCCGTAGATAACGGAAGGGATGCCAGCTAACAGCTCTACCGCAGGCTTTACAATGGCAGCTAAGGGTCTGGGTGCCACCTCTGCCAGGAATACTGCCGTCAGCACGCCGATGGGCACACCAAGCAGGATAGCCAGCGTCGTACCGACGATGGAAGTCAGGATAACCCACAGAATACCGAATTTCGGATCTGCCGCCGTTGGCATCCATTCCGTGCCGAACAGGATCTCTCCCAGACCTACTTTCATAATAGCGGGGGTACCGCTGATGATCATATATAAGGTGATAGAAACTACCGCCAGTACGGCGAAGAAGGCACAAATGGTAAATACTATTTGTGCCACAGTTTCAACGACCGCTCTATTTTTTCTGTTTCCCATTACGGAAGCGTGTGTTCCACTATTCATCGCTTTTTTCCTTTTTCTGTGTCGGGCTATTATTTTACTGTGATCAGACCAACTTCGGAAGCAACCTGCTGTCCTTCGTCACCCAGTACAAAATCGAACCATGCCTGTACCAGATCGTTCTGCTCGGAGATCTCACCCTTGGTAGCCATTACGAAGGGTCTGCTCAGGAAATAGTTACCGGCCTTGATATTCTCTGCGGTAGCTTCTACACCTTCCAGGGAAAGTGCCTTAACACTGTCATCCAGTGCATCCAGGGAAGCGTATCCGATAGCTCCGGGAGTAGATGCCACTTTTGCGATCACAGCACCGGTGCTATCCAGTTCGTTTGCATATTTGCAGCCGTCTACCAGATCAACCAGCTCTTCGAACGCGCCTCTGGTACCGGAACCTGCCTCACGACCGATCACGATGATAGGCTCATCTGCACCGCCAACTTCTTTCCAGTTGGTAACTGTGCCATTGTAAATGTTGGTCAACTGCTCTTTGGTCAGATCTGCTACTTCGTTAGCAGGGTCTACACATACTGCAATACCATCGATAGCTACTACGTTCTCTACAACGCCTGCTGCCTTTTCCTCATCCTTTAAGCTTCTGGAAGAGTTACCGATATCTGTGGTTCCGTTGGTAACAGCTTCAATACCCGCACCGGATCCTACGAATTCAGCGGTTACAGTTACATCAGGATGTTCTTCCATGAAAGCTTCGCTCAGTGCATTGGCTAATTTCTCCATAGAAGTACTTCCTACCATGGAAATGCTGCCGGACAGATCTGTGGTGGTCTCAGCAGGTGCTGCTGCGCTGCTCTCTGCCACAGTGCTTTCTGCTGCGCTGCTCTCTACTGCGGAAGGCTGTGCTGTGGCTGCATCACCGTTACCGCATGCAACCAATGCGGTTACTGCTAATATTCCTGCTCCGATCAGAGCTAATAATTTGCTGTGTCTTACTCTCATAATAATGTCCTCCATGTTTTTGTTTTTCTTTCTCTTGATTACGCAATCATACTAACATGGGGGAAATTCACATAATATCACAGTCCGGTAATTTATTTGTAAGAATTAGGTAAAATCAGATGCTCTCCAGAATGCCGTCGGCAATAGCCCGGGCGATCTCGTCAAACCGGCTGTCAAAGAGTTCGTTGTCCGCATCCGTATTGATAAATCCCACTTCTATCAGCACAGCCGGCATATTTGTGCTGTTGAGCACCACCAGATTCGGTCTTTCATTCACTCCCAGATTTACGAACCCCACCTGCTCCAGTCCGGCATTGATGTTGTACGCCATCCTGGCTGCCGCTCCATAGCGGTTGTAGACTAAACTCTCCACTCCACTGTACTGGTTCGGATAAGGACTGGAATTGCGATGGATCGAGACAAAATAATCTCCTCCCACCTCATTTCCCTCCTGTGCCTTCTGATAGGGGGACTCATAGATATCTGTGGTCCGGGTGTAATACACATCCACTCCGTTTTCTTCTAAGATGCTTCCCACCGCCAGTGTCAGTGCCAGCGCATCCTCACTTTCTTTTCTTCCATTATAGGTGGCCCCGGGGTTCGCACCACCATGCCCCGCATCCAATACAATCAATGACATAAAAAAACTCCCGCATATCCTTTTGTTTCATGATATGCGGGAGTTTCCCCATTTAGATATTTTTTGCTTACTTTAAAATTGCTGCCGTCACTTCCTGCGGAATCACAAATTCCGGTGCTCCCATAGAACCGGGAGCCACTTCGTATTCGTCAAAGGCAATGACCAGTTCGTCTTTTTCATTAAAATAGAAGTTCGTCTGCTCCGTGATCCCCTGAAAATTGAATTCCGGCATATCGTCATTATCCAGGAAATAGATCACGCCTTCGTCCGCCGCCATCTGCTCCTGCATCTGGGTCTTAATGTTCTCGCTGATCGCGGAAATATAGTCGCTCCCTTCCACAAACAGATCTTCCAGTGTCACCACATTTCCCGTCTGTTTATCAATCGTATAAAACTGATTATTCTCGTAGCCGCTGGCTTCCGTCTCCAACACGCTTAATTTTACGGTGTAATACCTCTCATTGTCCGTAACGACCTCCTGGGACACATGCAGACCATGGTATCCTTCCTCGGATAAGGTATCCTCGAACTGACGGATCAGTTCCTCTACCGTAGCCTCCATATCCTGGTTGACCGCTTCCACACCGTCTTCCGACAGATTTGCTACCGCAGCCTCCTGTCCGACACCTTCCACACTTCCGGCTGCTGTGCCCTTAGGAGTGGCTGCCACTTCTCCAACGGAAGCACCTTCTCCTGCGTCTTCTCCATAGTTGATCTGTGCAAGTTCTACTTCAGCATCATGGTTCTCGTCACTGTAATTGTACTGCCGCACTGTTACCAGCCTAAAAAAGCCACCCAGCAACGGAATATTTTCCATGGCATGGGCTATCTGTATATTGGTATTTGGCAGTGCGATCATCACGACTGCTGCAGCCGCCACTGCTGTCCATGCAGAACGCCTTCTGGCGTGCTCTACTCTTTTTTTCTCCATCCGGGCTCTGTCGATACCTGCCTGCAGCCGTTCCCGTCCCGCTTCGGGTATTATCATATTCTCATACTCCTCTTTTAATTGTCTCAACTGTTCCTGTTCTGTCATATCTATTCTCCATCTGCCCGGTCGGTTCGGACCGGTCATGTTATCTCTTCCTATATCTTCCTATATCTCTTTGTCTGTATCTGTCTTATGTCCTGCCTATATATGATGTCGGGGCAAAATCCCACGACTTTGACTACGGATTGCTCAGCCCATGCTGCCCTCGAGGTTCAGCCGCAGTTTTTTCATCACCCGGTACAGCCTGCTCTTTACCGTACTCAGGTTCTCATCCAGGATCTTCGCGATCTCCTCCAGCTGCCTGTCCTCAAAAAATCGTAGGACTACGATGGCACGATCCTTTGGGTCAAGATTTTCTATTGCGCGCTTTAAATCAATATTTTCATAGATATCTTCACTTGCCGCCTGGATCTCCTCCACATCCACGCTCTCCTTCCGGCTGCGCAGGAAGCTGCACGCCTCGTTGATCACGATCCGGTACACCCAGGTCTCCACGTATTGCGGCTCCTTCAGGCTGTCACTTTTTAAAATAGCTTTATAGGCTGCTTCCTGTACAATATCCAGCGCGTCCGCTTCATTATGTACATAACTATAAGCAAGACGGTAATACTTCTCATACCCTTCCGTCAGGGCACGCTCCACCGCCTGTTCTTTTTTTCTGTCCGACATATATCCTTTCCTCACTTTTGAAAACTGCATGCAATTATTTTTCGGTATTTATTGTAACACATATTCTTTTGATATATTCTACGATTTTGACGCTGTATTCCCGCAAAAAGTTTCACCGACAAAAAATATTCCAGACTGAGGTTTTTTTTCTTTTTTCTTTTAGTTTCTTTTTTTCTTTAGTTTTTTTCTTTTTTCTTTTTTTCTTTTAGTTTTCTATCATTTTTGACGCAAATAAGCGGCATACGTCTCTTCATCAAGACATACACCGCTTTTCATGTTTATACTGTTACACCCTTTGCCAGTACGCTCCCACATTCCCACTTTTATTCAATTACTATGTCAGATACTTATTCTTCCTCAGAACCACTCTTTTTTCTTACATAGAATACAGCTCCAAAAACATTCAGTATAATACAGATACCTATAATAATGATTATCGTATTATTCCATGCATATTTTGAAGTGCTGTCATCTGTCTTAGGTGCAGGAATGGTTTCATCAGATTTGTTGTCTGCCTGACCGTTATCACTCATAATCTTGGCATCAACAACAATCGTGTAATCTGATGCATGGGTAAATACAAGTTCCACATTTCCATCCGGATCAATCTGTCCGGCGCTGATAAATTCCAGTTCTCCGGTCTGTTCATTGTAGTAGAACAGGTTCGCATACAGTCCTGCATTCTTTGATTCCATGTTGACGGTCAGTGTGGCTGCAAATCCAAACTCTCCGTCATAAGCAAGAGTCAGATTCAAGGAAGAATGTTCCCCGGTCACGTTATTGATCACATCCACAGGAATGGATTTTCCGGCGTCGGCTCCGACTGTCACATCAAAATCAATATCTCCAGCTGCATCAGTAATATCCTTTCCATAAATCTTCCAGGAAAGACCATTTCCCATATCCAGAACAAGTGTTGTATCTTTGCCCTTGATACTGTCAATTACATCTTTCGGTACTACAGTTGTTCCGTTCATTGCAACCGTTACCGTATCGCCTGCCTTAGCTTCTTCAAGCTGTGGCTTGATAACATCCCAGCCTTCCTTGCCGCTGTCGTCCTTGATGTATGGCTTAATTGAATCTCCTTTTCTCTGCAATTACCGGTGTTGCTTTAGTTACTTTAACAGTTATTGTTCTAGTTACGGTATTGTAGTTGTTTGCGTCATTAGGTGTAAATACTGCCTGATCTGATCCACTTTTTCTGCCATAGGCATCCTCCTTCTTCCTGAAATAAAAAGATCCGACCAGATTAGAACCTAATCTAATCTGAACGGAATACTCATTCAGGCTTGATATTTTCCAAGCAGAAATATTTTTTATCATCACCCTTTTGTTAGCTACAAGAATTTACAACCTTTTACACCAGCTGCATTATAGCTTTTCATTCCTGTTAGCAAATCTACAATAATTTTACTGTTAGCAATTTGCATTTTCTGTTAGCAAAAATGCTCATTTTTTGATTTGCTGTTAGCAGAAAAACAACAAAAAAACGGCAATGATTTTTCTCTCATTACCGCTTAAAATAGAGCGTTCCCTATAGGAATCGAACCTACAATAGAGTCTTAGGAGTTCATCCTGGTACAGAAAACAGCTTGCATTCTACGTCAATCAAAGTCATTCAAAGCCTTGATTTTACTGCTTTTTCTGTCAATTTCAGAAAAGATAAGAAAACCTGTTTTCATCTGAGGAATTACAGTTTGGGTGGAAAAATGGTGGATTTTCCACCATTAGGGTAAAGCCAACCTGTTCCTTCCAATTATAAATGATGACTACCATTACCTGACATTTTACAGTAATGATTATTTGGTTTTCTTATTAGATCTATGTCTATTATACCGTGCTTGCGGTCAACTGTCGATAACAAATTGACCGCAAATGTATTATTTTTTCTTACGTTTACACTTTGTATCACAAAACTTCTACACTTCAAATACTCGGAAGTGTTTCTGAACAGATTCATATTTCCCTGTTTCGTAATTTAGTATTTTCCATACCGGATTTAATTGCTCGTCCGTTAACGGAGTAACCTGATTGTCTTTATCCAGCCATGCAAAAATTATCTGTTCTGATTCTATCCAGGTTAAGTTTTTATCCTTCTTTATCTCATCAATATTCTCCTAAATATTTTTCTAGTCATTGCAATATAAAATTGCTTATACAGTCTCTCCCTTAAGAGTCCTGGTATTCTGGATAATATACAGAGCGACCGATATGACCATCATTATAGCGCACAAACCAATCAACAGATCTGATACCATCGGTGTAATGTGGAACCATATAATATGCACCGCTGCAGTTCCATATAATAAAAAGGTTACTATCTTTCCATGCCAGTCTGCACCATGTACTTTTCCCGTCTTTCGTATCACAAGACATCCACTGACTACCATATACAGCTCCTTACCTGCCATTATTACGATTAAAAGAAGCACATGCGGAAAACGAGTAAACAGACAGATTAACATCGCTGCCTGTGTCAGCTTATCAGCCACCGGATCAAGTATTTTTCCTAAATTACTAATTCTATGGAATCTTCTTGCGATATATCCATCAGCAAGATCCGTAAGACCAGACAGCAATAAGATTTCACCAGCTAACAGAGGATTTTTCTTTACACAATAACTCCATATAATTACCGGAATCAGACAAAGCCGAAAAAAAGAAAGAAGATTAGGAACCGTAATAATTCTATTCAAATTTTCTTCCTGATTCACTTCACTCTGCATGTACGGTCACCTCACTTTCCTTTTTTTTAGACATAAACCAATAAAATATAACACAAAATGCTAAAGCAAACACA
>NZ_QUEC01000012.1:3108-106489 GCF_003478095.1 Clostridium sp. AF34-10BH | reverse complement strand
AGTATAAAAATAGAACGAAATAACCTCTTGTGTGAGCAAGCTCCCACCGAGGTGTTCCACTCTATTTTTGCATGGCTCGTAGCTAGGCTAACTTTCTATTTAGCAGGAGATTTCTTCCGGGCTTTCACAACATACACAATGGCGATCGCCACATCCGCACAGTAGATAAAACATCCGATCCCCATGAAGATGGCACCCGGCAGGGAGACAAGCCTTTCTTTGCGCATGCGAATACTGCAGCCGATGGAACTGATGCCGGTGAGCAGGATCGTCAAAAGATCAATGAGTACTGCCCACAGGAGAAAGCCGATGCCCCAGACACTCATGGCAAGTCCGATGAAACCCAGGATAAAGTGCATGATATAAGCAGGAATCTGAATTCCTTTGATGATCAGGTTCATCCGGGCAGCCTGCCCTGCAGTCAATTTTCCCCTGGCGGTCTGTACCGCATTGACGATTACGATGACAAAGGAATACAGGTTATAGATGACTGCGATGATAAGCAGGACAAGCAGGGAGATATCCGTGGTATCCTCTGGCAGTACGCCTACAAACAGGAAGAAGACAGCAAGAATCAATACATAAATATAAGGATAGATAATTACAGGTATCATTTTCAGATATTTCAAAAATTCGTTCATGACAATTCCCCTCTCATAATAACAATGCTTGTAAAAAAATGACAAAAAGAGTATAGCAAAAAAACATAAAATGTGCAAAAAAAGATATTGCTTTTTTGGAGCGCCGCGTATATACTCTCAACGATAGAAATAACAGGAAACACTGATAAATTCAGTGCTTGCGGTTGATTTGAAAAATGGAGAGGTTATTACCATGACAAAAGACCTGACAAAAGGCAGCCCCATGAAACTTATCATCAGCTTTGCTGTGCCGTTATTATTCGGATTTTTATTCCAGCAGTTCTATAATCTGGTAGATACCATGATCGTAGGACGGTTTCTTGGTGTGGATGATCTGGCGGCAGTAGGATCTACCGGATCTATTAACTTCCTGGTGATCGGTTTCTGCATGGGTGTCTGTAATGGATTTGCCATCCCCGTGTCCCATAAATTCGGTGCCGGAGATTATGTGGGCATGCGCAAATATGTGGCCAACTGCGCCTGGCTGGGACTGGCATTTTCCGTCATCATGACCGTTGTAACAGCGATCCTGTGCCGGGATATTCTGGTATGGATGAAGACACCCGCCAACATCATTGATGGGGCGTATAACTATATTTTTATTATTTTCATCGGTATCCCTACAGTGTATCTGTATAATATCGTGGCAGGTGTGATCCGTGCAACCGGCGACAGCAAGACTCCTGTGGTATTCTTAGTGCTGTCTTCCGTTATTAATATTGTGCTGGATCTGTATTTTATCATATCCCTGCACATGGGCGTGGCGGGGGCAGCCTGGGCAACGGTGATCTCCCAGGGAGTCTCAGGTGTGGCATGTCTGGTCTATATGGTGAAAAAATTCGAGATCCTGCGAATCCACAGGGAAGAATGGAAAGTGGACGGACATATGATGATGGTGTTGTGCGGCATGGGAGTTCCTATGGGGCTACAGTATTCCATTACCGCCATTGGCAGTGTAATCTTACAGACTGCAGCCAATACCTTAGGTTCTGCGGCAGTTGCGGCCATGACTGCAGGCGGCAAGATCGGTAACTTCTTAGCCTGTCCTTTTGATGCCATGGGTTCCACTATGGCAACCTACGGTGGACAGAACGTGGGAGCCGGCAAACTGGACCGTCTTGGCAAGGGACTTAAATCCTGTGTACTGTTGGGGGTAGGATACTCTGTGATCGCATTTTTGATTGCAGTATTTTTCGGCGGTCCGCTGGCGCAGCTGTTCGTGGACGGCGGCGAGGCAGAGATCATTGCCAACGTGTGTGCTTTTCTGTTATGGAATACGGCATTCTATATTCCGCTTGCACTGGTGAACATTGTCCGTTTCCTGATCCAGGGTATGGGTTTCCCGAAATTCGCCATTTTAGCAGGTGTCTTCGAAATGATCGCCAGATCCTTGGCAGGCTTTGGACTGGTGCCAATCATCGGCTTCACCGGGGTATGCCTGGGCAGTCCCATTGCCTGGATCATGGCGGATGCATTCCTTATTCCGGCTTATTTCCATGTGAGTAAGGTGCTGCAAAAGAGGATGGTGCCGCAAACGGATGTCCCACAGGCAGTTTGACGATACGCCGGTCGTAAGTCACCAGACCGTTCACCTCTTCTTCCACATCGGAGAGCTGCGTATATACCGCACCGCTCAAGCCCTTTGAGATCAGAGGAAATAATTGTCTGGAAAATAACTGCTTTAGGGCAGCAGCCATCTCCTCCGGGGTGTCATATTTCTGATATCCGTAGACCCGGTCCACACTGGAATGCCCGTCGATGTGACAGGCGTAGCCACCATATTCCGAGATAACGAAAGCCCTTTTTTCATCCAATTTTACCTGTAACGGACGGAAGTAGTTATGAATACTGCGGAAATCCCCGCCTTTCTGGTCGAACCAGCCGCTGGCATGGTCTATCGGACGGGTGGGGTCTTTTTTTGCCACCATTTTCGCAATACGGGCAGCATCGAACTGTCCCCAGCCTTCGTTGAAGGGCACCCATACGGCGATGGAAGGGACATTGTACAGATGATCTATGGTGTCTAAACATTCCTGCTCCCAGCTTTTCCGGCCTTCCTCGGAGCTACGGGAGAACAGTTCGTAATGATTGTCCTTCGTGTGGGCGGACATGTGGGGGAATAATGTTGGCATATAACACACCCAGGGCATATGATAGGTAGAGCCGCCGCTGACCATATCCTGCCATACGATCATACCCAGACGATCGCAGTGGTAATACCAGCGCAGAGATTCGATCTTGATATGTTTCCGGAGCATGTTGAATCCTAGGCCTTTTGCAAGGTTAATATCATAGACAAAAGCCTCATCGCAGGGAGCAGTCATTAGCCCGTCGGACCAGTAGCCCTGATCCAGGATCCCATGGAGAAAATAAGGTCTGTGATTCAGGCAGAAGCGAGGGATGCCCTTAGAATCTGGCTCTACGGAGTAGCAGCGCATGGCAAAATAACCATCCACGGTATCCTCATCGGCGTTCAGGGTAAAGGGATACAGCCAGGGGTGTTCCGGGCTCCAGGGCTTGAAATTCACCGGCTCCGGCACATCCGCGGGAGCTGTAGCGGAATAGGTGACGCTGGCGGGAAAAGAAAGTACTACCGTGGTATGCGTGAGCCCAAAGGAATCCTGTTGCTCGGAAATTTTACGTACACGCATCCGCGTGAGTGAACCGGTATTTTCCTGCGCGAGGGTTCCGTCGCAGGAGGGAATGTTCACCCGGAATTCCAAATGGTTGAACGGCTTCGGAGAACACAGAACGAAGGTTACGGAAGCCTTGTTGTACTCCGGGGTGATCTTATAATTGATCACATAGTTTTCCGGAACCCATTCGTACCAGACACTCTGCCAGATGCCGCTCTGGGCGGTGTAGAACATGCCGCCGCGGTTCAGGGTCTGCTTGCCTCTGGTGGCGTAACCGGTGTCGGTCAGATCCCGGACTTTTACATAGAGAGATACCGGATCTGCGTTTACATATTCTGTGATGTCTAAGGAAAAAGGAAGGTAGCCCCCGCTGTGAGTGCCAAGCCGCTTTGTGCCGAGGAAGACGGTTGCTTCCTGATCTACCGCATCAAAATGCAGAATGCAGCGCATAGTTTCCTCTTTTTGGGAAAGCTCTTCCGTGGTAAAAGAGAGTTCCCGGTGGTACCACAGGTACTCCGTGGGCTCCAGCCGTCTGTGAACTCCGGAAAGCAGGGCTTCCGGAGAAAAAGGCACCCGGATGGAACCCTGAGCGGTAAAATACGCAGGATCCTCCGAAGAACTGCTCCCATCTGCGGGCACAAAAGCATATTCCCAGAGACCGTTCAGCGTATGGTAATCCGTTCGTTTCATTTGCGGACGGGGATATTCCGACAGGATATCGTCATAGGAACCGGAGCGCATCATCATTTCACCCCAGGGAGTATAGAGGGGATGAAGGATGTCTTCCGGGTGCGCCTGATTCAGATTCGCAGCAGCATCTTTTAAGTTCATGCGAAAACCTTCTTTCCTAAAATAGATTATTTATAGTATACTACATTTGGAAAGCATAGCACATGAAAAATGATACGATTCTTTGAGAAAAAAGTTTAGATAAGCCATCCAGAGAATTCATTCAGAAAATATGAGGTAGTACAGATGAATATATTGACTGTTGATAATATTACCAAAAGTTATGGAGTACGCAAGATTTTTGACGGAGCCTCCTTTTTCCTGCAGGAAGGGGAAAAGGCCGGAATCATTGGTATTAACGGAACCGGAAAATCCACTTTGTTAAAAATGATTGCCGGGCTGGAGGAAGCCGATGATGGCACCGTGATCAAGGCAAACCATTGTCTGGTGCGTTATCTGCCGCAGAACCCGGAATTTGCTCCGGAGGAGACGGTGCTGGAGGCAGTGCTGCGTGGCAATCGTGTGGAGGAAAACGCCGGAACCATCGAGGCGGATGCCAAAAGCATGCTGACGAAACTGGGGGTTACGGAATTTGATCAGCCCTGCGGGCAGCTGTCCGGCGGACAGCGCAAGCGTCTGGCACTGGTATCGGTACTGTTGTCCCCGGCGGATATCCTGTTATTGGACGAGCCTACCAACCATCTGGACAATTCCATGTCTGACTGGCTGGAGGATCAGCTGCGCCGCCGCAAAGGCGCTATGATCATGGTCACTCACGACCGCTATTTTCTGGACAGTGTCACTGACCGGATCCTGGAACTGGACAAAGGGAAGATTTATTCCTATGATGCCAATTATTCCGGCTATCTGGAACTGAAAATGCAGCGGGAGGAGATGGCACAGGCCAGTGAGAAAAAGCGCCTGAATATCCTACGCAATGAGCTTGCCTGGGTACAGCGGGGCGCCAGAGCCCGCTCTACGAAGCAGAAGGCCAGATTGCAGCGTTTTGAGGAATTGAAAAATGTGAAGGGACCCGTGACGGACGGCAAAGTGGAATTGACTTCCGCAGCATCCAGACTGGGCCGTACCACAGTAGAGATCGAGAATGTATCCAAAAGCTATGGCGATAAAGTGTTGATCCGTGATTTTACCTATCTGTTCGGCAAGGACGACCGGGTGGGATTTATCGGCCCTAACGGCAGTGGTAAAACCACGCTGATGAAAATGATCCTGGGTGAAGTGGCTCCGGACAGCGGACATATTGAGATTGGGCAGACCGTGAAGCTGGGATATTATGCCCAGGAGATCGACGACACCATGATGCATCCGGAGCAGAGAGTCATTGATTATATCCGGGATGTGGCAGAATATATCACCACGGAGGATGGACAGATCACGGCAGCGAGAATGCTGGAGCGGTTCCTGTTTTCCGGGGAAGACCAGTACGGACAGCTGGGAAAGCTGTCTGGTGGAGAACGGCGCAGACTGCAATTATGCAAGGTACTGATGGGGGCACCCAATGTCCTGATTCTCGATGAGCCTACCAACGATCTGGATATTGCCACCCTGCAGGTACTGGAGGATTATCTGGACACGTTCCCAGGCATCGTCATCGTCGTGTCCCATGACCGGTATTTTCTGGATCGTGTGGTCCGCAGGATCTTCGCCCTGGAGGATACCCGCATGGTGCAGTATGAGGGCGGTTACACAGATTATGCCAATAGGAAAGCTGCGGAGGGGAACACAGAGAGCACAGGAACGGCGGCAGCATCCCAGCCGAAGAACGCCGATGAGGAAACTACTTCTAAAAACTGGAAAAACGGACAGAAACGCAAATTAAAATTCACTTACCAGGAACAGAAAGACTATGAATCCATTGAAGGCGAAATGGCAGCATTAGAGGATAAGATCTCTGCGCTAGAAGCGGATTTTTCAAAATATGCAAGTGATTTTGTAAAGCTGAATGAATTAACACAGGAAAAAGAGGCTGCGGAACAGCAGCTGGAAGAAAAAATGGAACGCTGGATGTACTTAGAAGACCTGGCGGCAAGAATTGCGGAGCAGTAGAGATTAGTTTAGTGGATAGTATAAAATAAAGTATCTTTCTGGACAGAAGTTAGTTGAAATCTACAATATATTTGGCCTGTCTAGAAAGTATGGAAATGAAAGCAGTTGGGTGGTATTTGGATGAATTATTGGAATATGTCATTGCTAGTAATAGATGTGATGAGTTATTGCGTTATCTGTTTAGTTTAATAGAGATAAGTTTAGGGATTTTTTAAAACGGAGAACTCTCGGAGATATTAATAACCAAAAAGGCAGGTAGAAGCATATGCGAATTGAAGATATTCAAAGAATGGCCCATGACATTCTGGAAAAAGGCAGCATAGAAAATGATTATATTGAATATAAAAAGTCTGCGACTTTTAAAGATAAGATATTAAAGACAATCTGTGCATTTGCCAATAATTACATGAATAGAGAGATTGGTTTGCTGTTTATTGGAATAGAGGAAGTAAATGATCCAAAGACGGGAGAAAAAGCCATTCCGAAAAGACCTATTTATGGTATAGAAGAATCGTTGATAGAAAGTACAGAAAATTCGTTGAAACAATTATTGGCGAATATTTATCCTAAGGTGAGTTATCATCTGATTACAGATGTTGTTGATGATAGGAATTATATTATTGTAGCAGTAGAACCGGGAACTTCCGGACCTTATCAGACAAGTGATAAGGCAGAAAGTGACAAAGATATTTCATTAAAAGCCGGTAGATACATCAGAGTAAAAAGAGATAGCCGTTTGCCAAATTTTAAAGAGGAATATGAATTGTTACGTAAATTTGCTCATGATGTATTCAGCTCCAATTTGAATGAGACAGCAACTCTGGATGATTTGAGTTACGAATATATGAAGGAGTACTTGATTTCTACAAATGCTAGAGAAGATATCAGAAATCAGTCCAAACTGGATATGGCAAAAAGTATGGGATTAATTAGTGAAAGTGAATATGGTGGGTATCGTGCGAAAAATTTTGCTGTATTAATGTTTACAGAGAAACCAGATAAATTCATACCTTATGCTCATGTGGAAATAATTAGGGAAGCTATTGGAACGGATAAGATGGAAGCTAAAATTTTTGATGGTCCGATTTGGATACAGGCAAAGCAGGTTAGTCGATATTTTAAGGACAATATTATGGCTTCCTATACTGTTAGGGATAGCGAGACGATAGAACATAGAATCGTTTATAATTGGCCATTAACGGTTTTTGAGGAACTGGCAACAAATTGTATTTTGCACAAACAGTATGAGTCACCTAATTATATCGGTATTTATATTTATAATGATAGAATAACATTTGTGAACCACAATCGGCCTGTGCCTCCTGTTACAATTGAGGCAATGAATAAAGAAACCCGATTTGATGATCGGCAGTATTTGAATCCGGAGCTAAAAGAAATGTTTTTTGCACTGGATTTGATAGAGTCATATGGTTCGGGAATTCGACGTGCGAAGGATGCATTAAAAGAGAATCATTCACCGGAATTGCAATTTTTGCCGGATAACGACACTGATGATTATACAATGGCAGTGGTCATGATTAATGATGAATTTGCAGCTATTCGTGAGGAAGAGCAGAAGAGTTCGGATGTCACCAAAGAAATTACCAAAGAAATTACCAAAGAAATTACCAAAGAAATTACCAAAGAAATTAAGAAGTTAATGAAAGAAAATCCGGCAATTAGTGCTAATGAAATAGCAGAGATGCTGAATGTGAAAGCAGAGGCAGTGCGCTATCGAATTAAATTGATGAAGAAATCTGGAGAAATTACAAGAAAAGGTGCTACTAAAGCCGGTGAATGGGAAGTAATTGAGTAAAATAAAAAATTGACAACTAAAATGAAACAAATATTTATCTGCTTTGTGTAGTGCTTATGATTAGGAGAAAGGGTATGGCATGGGTTGAATTTAATAATGATGTATATTCGAGAAATAAAGTAAGAGTGTCAAAAGTTATTATTGCCATTATATATAAAATGAGAGCCAAAAACTATGTAAAGGACACGTAAGATGATAATAGATACAGTAGAAATTTCGAATTTAGGATTATGGGAAAATTTATTTTTAAAATTTGATAAAAGTATAAATATAATACAAGGGGAGAATGGGGTTGGGAAAACAACTTTACTTGCACTATTGTATTCATTATTTCACGATTCTGGAATAATCAAATTTACGAATAAAAATCAAGAAGCATATATATGTATGAATTTGCATGATTCCAAAGAAAAATTAGTTTTAAAAAAGGTATATAAAAAAGGACAATCTGGATATTTTGTATCATCTTTTGCAGATATAAAGAAAATTGCAAGAATGGAAGAAAACAAGGTGTTTATTTTTAGTGGAGAATTTCTGGATTATGATTGTCAATTGAATACTAAAATGATAAAGAATGCGATGAAATTATTAAAAAATGTTGATATGGAAAGGTATTTTTCTTTGGCATATGAAGGGGTATATATGTCTCAAGGTCAACAAAGCGTTATACAAATTTTAAATTTGCTATATCTTATTCCTTCAAATAGTATTATATTATTAGATGCACCTTTTGCTAAAGTGGATTCAAAAATTAGAAATAATTTGATAGAAGTTATGAAAAGATTAAAAGATGTTCAAATTATTTTAACTACCACTATAACTGAAGAAACAGAAGAAAATGTAATATACTTGATAAGAACCTGCAAAGATATAATATCTACTCGACCTCAATTTGATTATAATAAAATTTTTAAAAATAATATGAAGCAAATAATGAGGGGGCAAGAAAAAAACGAAGAAGGAAAAATAATTGTAAAGTATATGTTAAATCAGGAAGTGAAGGAAACTGAAAAGAGAAATATAGAGTATAAGGAAATAAAGGGTAGTAGTCCAATAAACGCTATAATTGATGTTGCTGAGATATACATTAATGCTTTTTTAAATAGTCGTGTCGTTGGTATAGGAACAATAAAGTGGGGGATAAGTGATAAAAGAATAGTGAAGGGAGTAAAATTATCTAAAGATGATCAGGATGTTATAAGTAGAAAGATAGCTGAAAGAGTCGGACAGATGAAACCATATGTAAGCTCAGATTGTGTTGAAGTTATATTTCAAAACATAGCTGACGAGAGCAAGATTATTGAGGAGTTGTATGCTGTAGAAGTAGTAGTAAAAAGTTGGACAAATGACATTTTATTTTCTACGTCCAAAGGAGAGGTATATATAAAGACAGAAGGTGGAAAGAAAAAATTAGATGCATATGGAATTCAGGAAGAACTGAGAGGACGTTTGAATGGATTTTAAAATATAAAATAATTTTGCATATTGTGTTTACTTTGAAAAATAGCAATGCCCAAGAAAAAGATTTCAGAGCATATAATACAATACCAGAGAAACCAAAGAGCAGATTTCAGAAGTATGTAACGAAAAGGTAAACGGATTGATTAAAACCTCTAAGTAAGGCTTGATACCCACAAAGAAATTAGTTAAAGGAGCAGACAGAAAAAGTCTGTTCTTTTATTTATTTATCTGCTTTCTGTACTTTAACGGAGAAACACCAACAATTTTTTTAAATGAATCAGAAAAATAATTGCTGTTGTCATAACCGCATTGACCGGCAATCTCCATAATGGGCAGATTTGTATTAACAAGTAATGCCATGGCATGAGAAATTTTTATCCCTGTGAGGAAACGGGAGTAGGTGGTATCCAAACGGGATGTAAACAGTCTGGAAAGATAGGAATCAGACAGGTGTACTGCCTCTGCCGTTTCTCTCAGGGAAGGATCCTCTACATAGTGGCACTGAACGTAATGGATTGCATTTATTAAGGAAAAATGAGTTTCTTTCAGAATGACATCATTTTGGGAAGAAAACGTTTGTCCGCGTAATGCTGTTACGAAAAATTGTATAACAAGTCCCTGAATAATGGTATTGGAGTAATTGTCATAATTATTCCATTCATGTTCTATAAGTTTA
The DNA here is from genome assembly GCF_003478095.1 of Clostridium sp. AF34-10BH. Taxonomy (NCBI): domain Bacteria; kingdom Bacillati; phylum Bacillota; class Clostridia; order Eubacteriales; family Clostridiaceae; genus Clostridium; species Clostridium sp. AF34-10BH. Next base: position 96,463 of record NZ_QUEC01000012.1, on the reverse strand, counting down.
ACGAGCTGATCGATTTGTTCGATGGCCTGTGGAGTGAGAGTAATGCTGATTTGGTCATAAAGCATATTAAAACGCTCCTGCCCGATTACGGAAATGATATATTCTGCCACGGATTCCCGAAATTTTATATCAATATTTTCATAGATTCCCTCAGAAATATAAGTAGTACGATGTATGAGATTTTTGTGAATGAACTGAATTGTGCCGGGATGTACAGTTACCGTTTTTTGAGGAGTAATGATGATACGGTCCCCGGAAATCATATAACCAATGCCGTACATATTTTCATAGGATGCAGCGGTATTCATAGAGTAATGGTTGTCACGTTTCTTATGATTTACCTTGAAATTGTAATCTGGATGGATTGGTGCCGGCACGGTAATTCTCCTTATGCGTATTTAATGGAATAACAGCTTTATTTCTAAAATATATCAAAAAAACTGAAAAATCAAGCATTCTATCTGTATATACAGAGGTTTTCTTCAAAAAACTGATGTACCATTTGGGAGAAAAGAAGAGATGGTGTTTCCAGCATAATTTACGTTAAAGGAGAAGTACGAATGAAGCCTTTTATGACCACTAAAAATCCGAAGCTTTTGGATCCCATTCGAAAATATTGGTATCTTTGTTTCTTATATATAATTTTTTCTTATCTATTGATTCGGATAATTGTGATTGGAAGTAGTAAAATTGCTGACGCTACGGACAGTTTATTTGCCGGAGAAAAGGCTGCCTTGCTGGAGTTTATGATTCCATTTATTATTCTCATGCTATTGGGAGGGGCAATAGCTTTTGGCAAGAGTTATTCCAAGAATACCTTTAGTATCTGCATGCAAACAGATATACGCAATATGTTGGTGAGTAAGCTGGTAGAGATTCGGATTCCGTATTTCGATACAGAAGGAACGGGAACTTTAATGAATAAACTTTTGTCGGATATGTACCAGACGGAGGCATTATTTGCGGAGGGCATCCCGGAGCTTTTCGTAGCGATAATTACTATAATAACTGTGTGCAGTTACATAGGATTACAAAGTGTACGTCTGTTGTTGGTGACAATGATCTGCTATCCGTTGCTGTTTTGGAGTGCAGGGAAACTGACCAAAATGGTTGGGAAAATAGCCGTAGTGCGCAGGCAGTTGTATGATGAATTGGAAAATTCTGCTTATGATGTAATTCAGGGGATTTCAGTGGGCAGGACCTTTCATTTATATGAACTCCAGAAGAAACGTATTTTTGATATAGCAGATTAGATTGTGCGGAATGAGTCATGCCGAACCAAGGTGCTGGCAATGAATTTTGTTGTGAGGGATTTGGTGCGATGGATACCAAAACTCTGCTGTTATTTGTTCTGCATTTATGAGGCCTGTCATGGAAGGATGACTGTTGGCACAATTTTAGCCTATTCAATGCTGCTGGATCAGATTTCAAAACCTATGGGAAATATCCCGGGTCGGATTGCTTCTATCCGAGAGTACAGTATTTCTATAAAAAGATTACAGGAGATTCTTGATCAGGAAGAGGAGGTGTCTGGAAAAGGCGTTTTTGCGCCTGAAGGTGAGAGCGTCCTGGAACTTGAGCATGTGAATTTTGGGTATTCAGAAGAAAAGCAGATTTTGAAGGATATTAGCCTGACCATAAAAAGGGGCAGCAATGTGGCATTTATCGGTAATTCTGGTGGAGGTAAGTCTACCGTTATGAAGATTTTGTTTGGTTTTTATTATCCACAGGCCGGGCAATACCGTATTTATGGGCACGATTTTAGAGAATGGGATATGAATGCACTGCGCAAACATATCAGTCTGGTGTCCCAGAATGTGTTTTTGTTCCCCGGAACGATTGCCCAGAATGTGGCGTATGGTAAGATTGGTGCTGCCAGAGAAGAGATCATAGAGGCTTGTGAAAAGGCGAATATTCATAATTTTATTATGAAACTGTCTCAGGGTTATGACACAGAAGTGGGAGAGCGAGGGGCAAGATTGTCCGGAGGCCAGAAACAGAGGGTTTCTATTGCCAGAGCCTTTTTAAAGGACGCACCTATTTTGCTTTTGGATGAACCAACTTCCGCAGTGGATGTGGAGACGGAGCAGGAGATTCAGGTGGCTTTGAGAGAAATTTCACATAATCGGACGGTAATAACTATTGCACACAGACGGAACACTATTGCGGATGCAGACGAGATATATGTCTTTGAAAATGGGGAAATTGTGAGAAGGGAGGTACGGACAAATGGCATATAGTGATGTGATTATCAGACAGTGTGGACCCAGGGATGCGGACAGTGATAATGATTTACGCATCCTTTGGCGGATGTTGAAAATGATGAAGACAGGATTTATCAGATATCTTTTGGCTATTATATTCATGAGTGCAGCTTTGTCTGTTTTTGATATGATAACTGCACTCTTGTTCAAAAATATTATTTTTCGTGTAGAAAACTATGCACAGAGGAATATGTTTGCAGGACTTTTAAAGGAGGTGCTGCTGTGTGCAGGGATAGGATGTCTGATGCTTTTTATTTATGCACTGTCCTTTTATGTATATACTATGGAGGCAAAAAAGGGTGGCGCTGATTTACAAAAGGCCCTATATTCCAAATGTATGCGATTACCGTATTCTTATTATGAACAGACGGGCAGCAGCGAGTTCATGTCAAAGGTGATTAATGACTGTGAACGGGCCCAGGGTATCTATGGTTCTCGATTTCGGCGGGTATTGATGCCATTTTTGATGATGAGCTTTTATCTGACAGCAATGCTGATGCTCAGTTGGCAGGTGACGCTCTGCCTCTTTGGCGCCAGTGCTATACTGCTTGTGATAAACGGCTTGTTTATCGAACCCATGCAAAGAGTCAGTTGGGAAATGTCCACCATCAATGTATCCATTGCGGAACGAATTTCCAATATTTTGTCAGGCATAGAGCAGATTAAAATATTTTCCCTGAAATCTGTGATGGTAGAACAATATATCAAAGAAAATGAAAAGTATCGCAAAGAGCAAAACAAGAGGAACTTTATGTCTGCCAGTCTGGATGGACTGAATCAGATCTTTGAACTTCTTGGCTCGTTGGTGTTTATTGCGGTGGGGCTTGTTATGGTCAGTCAGGGAATCACTACGGTGGACAGGCTGGCAGCAGTTTATTTGTTATACGGATCTATGAGCTGGAATTTGTTACAGGTGGGACTTTATATTCCGTCTATGGCAAATTATCTTGCAAATGCTAAAAGAGTGTTTGAGTTTCTGGATATGGAGGAAGAACCTGAACGCTATGAGAGTGTATCGGCGATTTCCTTCCAGGGAGATGCGGAAATCAGTATCCGGGATGTAACCTTTTCCTACGATGGCAGGCAGGATGTTTTGCAGCATTTCAATTTGGATATTCCCAAGGGAAAATGTGTGGCTCTTAAGGCAGAATCGGGGAAGGGCAAGAGTACCATTGCCAAGCTTATATTGGGCCTGTATCCTGTAAAGGAAGGAAAAATCTTTATCAAAGGAAAGGCTTATGAAGAATATCCTTTAGCAGAGGTACGGCAACTGATAGGTTATGTGCCTCAGGAACCATATCTTTATGACGTAAGCGTTGCAGAAAATATTCGCTATGGAAGGCCTGGCGCAAGTCAGGAGGACATTATCAATGCGGCAAAGCTTGCAAATGCACATGATTTTATTATGGAGCTGAAAGATGGATATGAGACTCGGGTGGGGGAACGCGGAAACCTGTTATCCGGTGGTCAACGCCAGAGAATTGCCATTGCCAGAGCTGTTTTGAAAGATGCACCTATCCTTATTTTGGATGAGGCAACCTCGGCATTGGATCATAACTCTGAAAAATTGGTAAATGAAGCATTGGACAGAATGATGGCGGGGCGGACAACGATTGTGATTGCTCACCGGGAATCCACGCTGGCCCATGCAGATCTGGTGGTAGAATTGTAATTATGATTCAAAACACGGAAAGTAGAAGTGTTATTGAAAGATACTGTGGAAGCAGATGAGAAAAAGAAAAGCTAGGGCGAAGAAAACTGACAGTCCGAAGTCCGGAATGTCAGTCTTCTGCATCGTCGGTAGCTGCCGCAACTGCGGATACCACGGAGGATACTACGGCGATCACTACTGCCAAAAGGATGATCAAAAGTCCGCCGGCTAAAAGTAAAAACATAAAGTACGCTCCTCTCTGAAATAACTTTACAGACACCCATATTATATCATTTTTCCTAAAAAAAACAATAAAAATCGGCATATAGTAGAAAAAATCACCAAAATGAAGTATAATAAAAGCATTCATCGGGACTGGTTTATGTTTTGAGGAGGGTGCCTATGACGTATCAGAAAGCAAAAGAGGAAATCGTTGAATCTTCTCCGCAGAAAACAGATGCCGGAAAAGAAGAATTATATCTGTATTCTCTTAGAAAAATGGCGGAAGAAAATGTAGAAAATAACAGAACAGGGCTGACAAATCTGCATAATATCAATTCTTTTTTCTATCTGTGCGGTGAAATGATCAAGCAGCAGCCGGATAAAAAATACGGTGTCATAATTATGGATATTGTACAGTTTAAGGCTGTGAATGAGTTCTGCGGCAGAGACGAAGGAGACAGATTGCTAAGATTTATTGCGTCCTGCTTTGACTGGTATGAGAATAACAGGCCGGATAGCTATGCCTGCCATATCAGAGCAGATATCTTTTGCTTATGCACAAGCTATGAGGAAGTAGAGGAACTGGAAATTATTGTGCGGGAGATCAGAAAAAAGATAACTGACTTTCCGTTCGCTTACCGTGTACAACCATCCTTTGGAATCGGAATCTCACCGGAGAGAGCCCCTGCCATCAGCTATCTGAAAGATTGCGCCACGATGGCTATGAACAGTATTAAAGGCAAAGTATATCGGACATATGCAGTATTTGATGAAAAAATGCGTAGTCAGAAGATGCGAGAACGCCAGGTGGAAAATGATATCGTGTCCGCACTGGAGAACGGAGAACTACAGCTGTATGTGCAGCCCAAGGTCGATATGAGGGCCGGAAGAGTGATCGGAGGTGAGGCGCTTGTGCGCTGGAAGCATCCGGAAAAGGGGCTGGTGCCACCGGGAGAGTTTATTCCCGTACTGGAGAAAAACGGATTTATCATCAATGTAGATGAATATATCTGGGAGAAAGTGTTTGCTTATCTTGGAAAGCTGCGTAAGGAAGGCCGGACACTTATTCCCGTTTCCATCAATGTATCCCGATTGCATGCGTATGATGAGAAACTGACAGAGACACTGCTCCGTCTCAGGGAGGAATATGATGTTCTGCCGGAGTATGTTCCGCTGGAACTGACGGAGAGCGCATTCCTGGAGGACGAGGTTGGTATGTATCGCCGCATGGAAAGCCTGCGGGAGCGAGGGTTCCTGGTGTCCATGGATGATTTCGGTACCGGATATTCTACTATGAACATGTTAAAGAATCAGACATTGGATGAGATTAAGATCGATCGGGAATTCATCCGGGATCTGGAGAAAGATAAGAGTCAGATCATTATCCGCAATACCATTGCCATGCTGCAGCAGCTGGGAGCACATATCGTCATTGAAGGTGTGGAGACGGAAGAACAGAAGGAGTTCCTGTTAGGCTGTAATTGTACCGATGTACAGGGCTTTTTATTCTACCGGCCGATGCCGGTGGAGGAGTTCGACAAACTGCTTTGGCAGCAGGAACGGGAGCTGGATATGGCAAAATAGACAAAGACAAAATAGACAAATGCGCAGACCGCATTCTGACGGGCTTTTTGAAATTAACCTGACAGAATGCGGTTTTTCTTTGGCCATTCTTCCGAAAATGAGAAAATAGTTCCGGAGGCGTTGACAGATGCCACGGAAGGGAGTAATCTGCATATTACCCGACAGGTCAGTCGAGGTCAAAATTCTAAATATCAGGTCATATTCGACCAGGAATCACATAATGTATTAATTAGTGCAAAATGGATTATTTTGAGAAAAACCAACAGGAGGATGTATGGAGGAAAGAGAAAACAAAAGGGAAGAAACCGCCTCTGATGCAGAATTGCAGAGGCTGGTAGAAGATTTTATCACACAGAAACAGGTGCTTTTGATCCAGGTAAAAAAGGGTGTGTTGGGCAAGGAGGAATTTCTGCAGGAGGCAGGAAAACATATCGATCAATATTATCATTTCCCGGCAACGAAAAGGAAAAGACTTTTAAAATCATTTGAACAATATATTTTCGGTTATTCCAGACTGTCACCGCTCATGGATGACAAAAGCATTTCGGATATCCGGGTGGTGAGTCATGACTGTATCCGGATCAAGAGAGAAGGAAAACGTATGGATGCCGGAATTGCCTTTGCTTCGGAGAAGGAGTACCGGCAGTTTATTGATTATGTGGCAACCAGAAATCAGGTGAATATTTCTAACCTGAATGCGATCCAACGGTTTACGGATACAGAAAGTCATCCGGACTTTATCTTTCGTTTTACCCTATCCATGCCCATTGTCAATACCTACAGCGAACCTTATCTGTGTATCCGGAAGGTGCCGAAGAGTTTTCCCATGATGACAGAACTGGTGGAGAAAGAGATGCTGGACAGGAATACGGCAGAACTGCTGGTGCAGAGGTTCCGACAGGGATCGACCCTGATCTGCGGAGGAAATTCTTCCGGTAAAACCACACTGTTAAATGCGTTGAAGGAGACGCTTCCGGATGATATGGCAATTCTGGTGGCACAGCAGGCGGATGAGCTGACCACACTGTTTCATCCGGATATGATGTTCCTTCATTCGCTTCCGGGAACCTCGGAAAGCAGTGTGAATTATGATTTAAAGCATATCAGTATAGCGGGACTGACGATGGACGTGGACTTTTTTATCATAGGTGAGGTGAAGGGAGGAGAAGCGCTGTATCTGTTGAATGCGGCGTATACAGGACAGATCTGTGCGGCTACGGTACATGCACCCTCTGCGGACAGGGCACCGGAGAAGATCGTGGACTATGCAATGTATGACAGTCGTTATTCCCGCAACGAATTAATGAAAATGATGGACTGCTTTCAGACCCTGGTGTTTATGGAACATTACCGGGTGAAGGAGATCTTCGCCTGTCTGGGGTGGAATGCGGAGAAAGAGAATCTGGAGTATGAGAGATTGTTTTGACCATTACATGAGAGGAGAAACTTATGATCATATACGTATGGATCTTTTGTTTAATATTTACGGGTTTTCTGCTTCTGTTTGGAAGGATACGGTGGGTGGAGACAGCAAAAAGCCTGCTGTCCCGGACGAAAAAAGGGATGGATCAGTCGGCAAGACTGCGGGTGTTGGAAAACCGGCACAAGCTGCAGGAGCTACAGCGTAACAATACCTGGATCTGCCGGGTGGAAGAATTTCTCTGTTATTGCGGTATGCGGCGCAGATTTCCGGCGTGCACCCCGGAGAAATGGATCGCAGGAAATCTTCTGGGAATGACGGTGATCTTTGGAGTGTTGCTTGGGAGCAGTGGGAAATTCCTGATAGCTTTATCGGGGATAATGATAAGCGGAGCAGTGGAATATCTGTTCCTGAGCACGCTGCGGGCAGAAGAATTGCGGATGACCAATGAAAATCTGCTGAAATGTCTGAATTTCCTGGGAAATTACAGCCTGACAGCGGGAGAGATCACCATGATTCTGGGTCAGGTGAGCCGTTATGTGGAAGAACCGTTAAAGGGAGCACTGGAGGAATGTGCCTATGAAGCACAGACGACCGGAGATAGTTCGCTGGCACTTTTGTCCATGGCAGAACGAATAGAACATCCCAAGATAAAGGAACTGGCCAGAAATCTGGAGATCAGTATCCGCTATATGGCAGATCTGACCACACTGGTAGACAGCAGCAGACGTTCCGCAAGGGAGTATCTGCGTATGGAAGAGGAACGTAAAGGGATGCTTCGAGAGGCAGGTATCAATATGGCGTTGCTTCTGGGAATGTCGGTATTCGCCCTGCTGACGGTGGACCGGCTGATCGATGTGTCGGTCTGGAAAATAGTATCCGGGACTTTACCGGGGCATCTGGCAGTGGGTGTCTATGGACTGATATTGTTTCTGTTTTTGCGGAAACTGTATGGTTTTCGCCGCTAGTCAGGGAGGTGTGGAGAATGAGCTGGAGAGTTATCTGGATTCCCGAACTGTTGGGAGCGGTGCTGGGAGGAATTTTTGTGTTCCGGCTGGGTATGGGAACAATGCCGAAAACGGTGTTGCATGCCTGCGAGGAATTTACCGGAATGCTGCGGGAGAGCCGAAGGTATGAAAACTGGGTCACCGGAACAGAAAAGAAATTAAGGAAAAACGGTGCAAAATTTCACTATGGGAAGAAAATTACACCGGTAAAATACCTGCTGATGCGCCTGTTTCTTTCTCTTGGCGCAGTACTGACACTGGAATCTATCGGCTGGGGATATGCACTGCTTGCGGCAATGGGACTGTATTATGTGCCGGAACTGTTATTGCTGTACCTGAACCGACAGGACAATCGTAAGATGATGCCGGATCTGCAGCTGATCTATCAGGCACTGGAGGTACAGACCTGTGCCGGAGTCTATGTAACGGATGCCTTGACGGAATGCTGCCAGAGCGTACGGACGCAGAGATTACAGCAGGCATTGATGGAACTGTCCGGAGATCTGGTCATACAGTCGGATCTGGTTACGGCTTTGTCTGACTTCCAACAGAAATTTGACAACCGTCAGATCGATGCATTGTGCATTACCCTGATCCAGGCAGGAGAGTCGGGGCAGGCGGTAGATCTGTTGAAGGACATGGGAGAGCAGTTGAAGGATATGGAACTTACGGTGCTTCAACAGCAAAAAAGTGCTCTGGACCGTAGTATTACTTTTTATCAGCTGGGAATGCTGGGGGCGGTACTGGGAATCATTTTATATGCCTGTGTGGGATATATGTTCCGGGCAGTGGTGCAATTCTGAAATACCAATAAAACAAAACAAGAAAGGGACAAAATATGAAGAATTTACAGAGAATCTGGGGAAAAGTAAAAGAACATGCCTTACGGCAGGAGCAGGGGATCGACGGGATCCTGGTCACTGTAGGTCTGTGTATTATTGCACTGTTATTGTGCGTGGTCATGAAGGACAGTCTGACAACGTTTATACAGACCATTGTAACAGCGATGCAGACCAAAGCGGCAGATATCCTGACAGGGGTATAGGATAGGAGAGAAGATGACGGAACGAGGGAAACAGCCAGGGAACATAGGAGAGCTGCTGACGATGGGCATGTGTGTGCTGGCACTGACGGTAGTGATGCTGAACTACCTGCAGAATGTGCAGCTGCTCCAGGCAAAAGAGAATGTAGGACAGCTGGCGAGGGCCTATCTGCTGAAAATGGAAACGGTAGGATATCTGGAACCGGCGGAGCAGGCACACCTCACGGCAGAACTGGAGACGGCAGGACTGACAGAGATCGATTATGAGGGAAGTACTTTGGAACCTGCAGGATATGGGGAACGCATTATCCTGCAGATTCACGGAAAGCTGGGCGGACATTATGAAATACGGGAAAAGAGAGTATCGACTGCCAAAAACTGAGAACCGGCAGGAGACAGGAAAAGCAGAAAGCGGACAGGTTTCCTGGGTGCTGGGATTGTTTCTGATACTGTTTCTGGCAATTTTGTTGTATATGCAGCTGCAACTGGCAATGTACAAGGCATCTGCACGGTATCTGGAAGATGCATTGGCACTGTCCAATCTGGCATCGGCAGTCATTGACATCCGGGAGTATGGTAGCACACATAAGGTACATATCACAGATCAGGAACAGGCGTATGCGGGATATTGTTCTGCTGTCCGTGAAAATCTGGGGTTAAATGAAAATTATGAAGCAGTAGGTCACAAGCTGATTTCCGGAAAGGTAGAGATACGAAATTACATTATCTATAATGTCACGGGAACAAAAGTGCAGGTGTGGGAACGAAACGGTGACGGAAGGATCCTGGAATGGGAAGGAACCCTGGGAGAAGTGAGGACTCCGGGGGGACAGACCATTGAGAATACCGGTGTGTACAGTGAGATCACATATCCGGTGGAAGGTTTTCTGGGAATTACAGTAACTGCTGAAAAAAGTAAGCTGGTAGATGTGGTCAGTGAATATATGGGAGAGGAAACGAATGAAAAAACGGAAGATGAGTCAGGCGTGGAAGAATAGAATCTGGAACGGAAGTATCCTGGCAGCGTTTGTGGCGGCTATGGCAGTATTTGTTTTTTTGCTGCAGACAGAAAAGAGAGTGCTTACGGAATACGAAAAAGAACAGGTATGCGTGGTAACGGCGGCAATTCCCAGGGGAGAAAAAATCTCCGCGGAAAATGCAGAGCAGTATATTACAGTCATGGAAATCGACAAAAGAATTGTGCCGGAGACTGCACTGAAAAGCACAGAGGCGGCAAGCGGAAGAATAGCGGCATATGGAGTGGAACAGGGGATGGTACTGACTACAGGCATGCTGCGGGCACTGTCGGAGATCACAGAGCAGATGCGGGAACCTGTTATAGCCGGATTCCGCGCCGAAGATCTGTACCAGGTAGTGGGAGGTGTCCTGCGTGCCGGAGACAGGATCCATATTTATTGTGTGGAACAGGAGGAAGAGAAACAAAACGGGAAACTGTTGTGGGAAAATGTGTTTGTCCAACAGGTGTTTGACCGGAATGGAGCTGCAATCGGCGGTGATGATGGGACAACTCCGGCACAGAGAGTAAATATCTATATGGAAAAAGAAAGGGTGGCGGACTTTTATGCTGCACTGGCACAGGGCTCCTTGCGTGTGGTCAAGGCAGAGGATACGGATAGGCAGGAGGAATGAGAATGCGGTATGGGAGATATCTGGCAGGATTACTCGTGCTGGGAATTGCGCTCCTGTTTTCGATACAGTCGGAAGCGGCAGCGAAAAAGACCATTTACAACAGTCCTTATGTTTCTTTCAGTCCGGATGGACGTGCATTTACAACCTGCGCAGGAGACCGGAATTATGTGTGGTATGCCCGGGATGACAGCACCACTGTGTATACGCAGATTCCTTCTTCGCTGAGAGATCCGGTAGTGGGAGAACATATTTATACAGAGAAACGGTATGGAGAAATCCCAGTGAGATATTGGAAAGTGGTCCACCGGTCGGGACAGTGTATTCATAATGGATATACCGGAAAAAACTGGCACGGGGTATCTTTTGGCAGACAAAAATGCATGCAGTATTATTATTCCGGCTGGAAAGCCTATTGTGCGGATTGCGGAGAAGCCATTGAAGAGTACAATATCTATATGAGCAGAGAAGCGGCGGCCTCGATACAGTACCTGGATCTGGGCAACGAAAGAAAACCGATGAGCTACTATTATCTCTGTCCGTTCTGCGACAATCTGGAGCAGGGGGTGGATCTGCCGGCACATAAATGTAAAAATATTTCCTGGAATCAGTATAAGGTCTGTTATCAGGCCAATACGGGAGGTGCATCTTATAACGGTTATATGGATGACAGTATCCATATGTACAACGATGCCATAGTCTACGAAGGCAAGACGGTCACTCCGGTGACACACCTGACAGAGAACAATTACAGCAGGACCGGATATTTGTTCGCGGGCTGGAACACAGAGCCAGATGGTTCAGGAACCGCTTATGCGGATAAAGCTGCAATCGAAAATCTCAGGCAGGCGGATTGGAGAGACCGGACAACCTGGACAGATAACGATCATGGTGTAGTCAATTTATATGCACAATGGGTGCGGAGTGAAAGCACCCTTGTGCTTTATGCCAATGGAGGAAAGTATGATGACCGGGAGATATTTTCTGTAACGCAGCCATATCTTGAAAGATATCTGTTGCAGGAAGAACTGGTCTGCGCACCAGATGGGTATACAGTCTGTTTTCGTGCTAATGGCGGATCGGAGATCACTCCGGTGCAAGGGAAAAATCGGTTTGTCGAATGGAAAAAGGTGCATCCGTTCCGGGGGAGTCTGGATGGAAAGCAATATATCTTTGATGCTCCGGACGGTAATGTGGACAGGCTGACGGCAGTCTATCAGCCGGAACCTGTCACATTACCGGAGACCACCAGACCCGGGTGGTCCTTTGGAGGCTGGTATTATGACTCGGAATTCCGACGGCCGGCAGGAGGAGCGGGCGACAGCATCATACCGTCCGAAAATACGACATTGTACGCGCAATGGGTGGATCTTACCCTGCTGGCGAAAGATAACTACAAGGAAAACGAAGGAAAAGGAGCAGTGGATCTGTCCTGGGAGCAGACGGATCACAACAACAAAACGTACCTTATTTATCAGAGACTGGAAGACGGTGCCTGGATGCGGATTAATAGTGCAACGGATATCAACAGCGGAGCGGCCGTTGAACTGACCGGTATTTATGAAGCAAAGACGAGGACATATAACGTGCCGTATACCGGACTCTACGTCATAAAGGCGATGGGGGCGCAGGGACAGGGCTATGGTTCCTTTCGGGGAGGATGTGGGGGAAGTGCCTCCGGAACATTCTGGCTGCAGAGGGGGGAACAGCTGACCTATGCCGTGGGTGGTCAAAACGGGTATAACAAAGGCGGCAGAGCTTCAAATTATGGAAACGGAGGAGGAATGACATCCGTGGTATCCGACCGGAAGGGAATCCTGCTGATCGCAGGAGGAGGCGGTGGAGCATCACCGGGCGGTGCAGGCGGCAAGGGTGGCAGCATGGAAAGTGTCCTCGGGCAGCAGGAAGGAGAAGCGGGTATGGCCGGAGGCGGAGCCGGATATTATGGAGGAACCGCCGGAGAGAAGATCGTGCATCACCATACGAATGACTGCTATAGAAATGCTTCTTATACACCAACATTCGGAGATTGGGAATATTTTATGTGGGGATCGAATTGCTTTGATTCCTCAGGCACAAATTCTTATCAGTATAACGGACATACCACAAGTACGGACGATGATGAGTGGAGCCGTGCCATAGTCCGGGTCGGATGGGCCAGAAACGGGAATTATCCTAAGGAACAGATGTGGAATGTTTCCGGTTATCGGGGGATTCCCACCAATGGCAATACGACATTGAATCTTTCATATTTTTGCGATGGATGGGGATCTCTGGGTGGAAATATTGTGAATACCGACTGGCTGCCGGATGAGGAGCAGCCGTCGGAATTTGTAATCCTGGATCAGAAAGGAACAAAAATTGCACAGGGAAAATTTCGGGATTATCCTTTTTATGATAAACATGGCGGCGGAGACCCGGCAGCCAGTGATTTCCGGCAGTCCCTGCATATCTCATTACCGGAAGGAACGACACATATCTACGTGCATCTGAATTTTCATTTAAGAGGAAATGTCTGGTTTACCGCGGGAATCAGCTCACTTAGTTTCAGTGGTGGGAGAACTCTTGTATGCGGTTATACGGAAGGCCAGGTCCTATTCTCGAAGCCGGCATATGGCGGAAGCAATTATGTAAATCCGGAATGTGCACTGCTATATGAAAGTGAAAGTGGAGTACGGAGTGGAGACGGGCTGTTGTGTCTGCAGTCAAAAGCAATAGGCTACCAGGAGACTTTACAGCTGAAGGGAGTCAGGGCAACTGATCTTGCGGCTCCCGGGAAAATTCCGGAGAACGTCGTAAGAGAAGCACTGGACAGTGAAAGAATAAGAATCTCGTGGACAGAGCCGGAGGATTACGGGACGGTATATTATCATAGAGCGGAATCTTATCTGACGGGCAGTACTTCCAAACTATGTGACTCCAATATCGCAAAAAACACATTGCTTAGCGGTATCAGGGGATATTATTATCTTGTGGATCAAAACAGGGATACCGTCGTAACGGACGATGCCGGTTATTGTAAAGAACCCCATATGGAACTGGAGGTAAAGGATGGGGTGCAGTATCTGCATGTTGCCGCTGTGGATGTGGCGGGAAATGTAAGCGAGACCACACATATTTGTGTGGATGGAAAACAGATTCTGTGGAAGCTTCATACAAAACAGCTTAAGATAAACGAGGCAGAGGGCAATGTATATCCGGCGGCAGCGGACAAAACCTGGTATGTCCGGGCGGACGGAAAGACACCGTTCACGTTAACGAATGCATCTTATATGGAAGGTACAGCCAGACCGGACTATCAACTGAATGGGACAATATATGAAACGGTGACGGAGGACGGTGGCAGGGCGAGAAATATCATTGTCACACCGTCTGCGGAGATAACGGATGATGTGATCCGGACAGATGCGGAGGGACTGTCTTATGCGACTGAGGGGACCAATGTGCTGCAGCAACATTCCTATTCCTATACTTTGCGGTCACACCGGAACCAGGAACTTACCGGAGTACAGCAATTTGTCATAAGTGGAGACCGGAACGGACAAACGATTCGGGTGATTCCGGTAGCGGAAGCGGATCACGGAACAGATAAAATATATTCTGTATCTACGCAGGATCAGAAAAACGGGATCGCTCTGATCGCTGACGGAGAAGCTCCGGTCATCAGGGGGATGGAAATACTGGAGAACCGGGCACTGATCGATCGCAGAGACGGAGCTGTTACCATACGTGTTACTGCCACAGATGCTCTAAGTGGTGTGGATCATTTTACAATTGTTATCAGTAATACGGACAATGCTGTTTCTAAGACCTACTTTCCCGGAGAAGATGGCTGTATCGTGATTACAATCACAGAGGACGAACCGCTGTTCAGCGGGGATTTTACGGTACTGGGATATGCTTCGGATCATGTGGGGAATGAGAGCCGTATCTGTTACGGTACGACGGAATTTGCACTGGAAAGCAGTGTGAAACGTATTTTGGAGCCGCAGGAGCCGGTCTTCAAATGCGGCGAAAGCGGAATTCTTACCTTTACCACATGGGGATATGCGGACCGGGTGGAGGTCATTTTCCCGGAATGTATGACAGCACTGGATCCGACATTGAATAAAGTCTATGATTATACCGAAAGTCAGGGGTATCGTAAGACGGAAGAACTGGAATTTATGGTGCCTTTATATACTCCGGAGAACCAGACACAGGAAATCACAGTGCGGGCCTTTAAAGGTGACAAGAGGCTGGAAGATCATCCGACGATCAGCGTGATCGGAGTGTCGGGAAATGTGTTGGATGAACTGCGTACCCGGTTACGGTAAGGAGGTATGAGAGTCTTGGAAATCGTGTTCCGGATACTGTGGTCGGTGGTTCTGGGAGGCCTTATCTATGGCAGTGCAATCTGGCTGCTGCGTGTGGAACTATCGGGAGACATCGAGAGGATGAAACCCGGAAAAGCGTGGCTTCTCGGGGGACTGGCCTGGATCAATGCAGTTGTGATTCTTGTTATAGGGGGAATGGGTGGAAGACTTCCGGAAGAAAACAGACTGGTGATCCTGGGGGCACAGGAGATCCTGTGCTCCCTGCTGGCGGGAGGTTTGTTAGCGGCGGCCTGCATGGATGCTGTACACAGTTATGTGTATAATTATGTATGGTGGTGGTGCCTGCCATGGACAGGAATACTGCTGGGGCTTCCGGTGTCGGAAGCTTATATGGAGGATGGAGTGTGCAGGATTACTGACAGGTTTAGCATACAGCAGGCGGCAGCAGTGGCATTGTTTGTACTCCTGCAGCAGATATTGTTTGCCCAAATGTACGGAAGAGCTGACTGTCATGCATTTTCTGTATGTGCGTTGGCAGGCTGCGCCTGGCAGGGGAATCTGTTGTGGTTTCTGATCCATATGTTATCGGCGTTGACATTGCTGGCTGCAGTACAGTTTTGCAGAAGAAATGTGACACCGGATGGAAAACTTCGTGTACCGAAGCCGTTTATTCCATATATAGTGGTAACCTTCTGGGTGCAGATCCCGGTAATGTTGTATTTGCAGAGTAAAGCTGCGTATATTTATGCATAAACAGTTGCACAATTTTCAAAAAGGTGCTATAGTAATCAACGTTTAAGGACGGCTGTCGTCCGTAGAAAACAGACAGGAGGATAATATTATGAAAAAAGCAATCGCAATGTTACTTGCAACTGTAATGTGTACAGCAATGTTGACCGGCTGTGGTTCTGATTCCGCAGCAAACGAGAGCTCTCAGGCTTCCGGGAGCAGTGTGGCAGAGACTGCTGCAGCAACCACTACAGAAGTAGCAGCTACTACTGAGGCCGCTGATAAGACCGAGGGTGGCGTACTGGTATTCGGTACCAACGCAGAATTCCCTCCCTTTGAGTATGTAGGAGATGACGGAGAACCCGACGGGTTCGATGTAGCTCTGATCAAGGCTGTAGGCGAGAAACTGGGTATGGAAGTACAGGTAGAGAATATGGAGTTTGACTCTCTGGTTAGTTCCATTGGCAACAGAATCGACGGTGCTATCGCAGGAATGACCGTTACTGATGATCGTAAGGAGCAGGTAGATTTCTCCGATGCGTATTATGAAGCTGTACAGTTTGTGATCGTACCGGCAGATTCCGAGATCGCAGCTGCAGATGATCTGAAGAACAAGACCATCGGCTGTCAGCTGGGTACCACCGGTATGTTCCTGGCAGAGGATATCGAAGGTGCTACCGCACAGACCTACAACAGAGCAATCGATGCAGTAAACGATTTGGTAAACGGCAGAGTAGACGCTGTTATCATTGATAAGAACCCTGCAGAAGTATTTAATACCAAATTCGAGGGTAAGGTTAAGATCATCGACGGTGCTGATTTCGGCTTCGAAGCTGAGGAATACGCTATCGCACTGCCTAAGGGAAGCGAGTTGGTAGAGCAGGTAAATCAGGCACTGGCTGATCTGAAGGCTGACGGTACTTTTGATGCACTGGTAGCTGAGTACATCGGTGAATAATTTTTATACAAAATATACATGAAAAAGAAGAGAATGGCTTGTGCCATTCTCTTCTTTTTGCTATATTAAGGTAGGCAACATATACGGTTTGACCAATCGTACACTTATATTTTCACAAGAAAGGCATAGGAAATAACATGCAAAATATCTGGCAACATATTTATGCAGCCTTCATTGAAGCGGACAGATGGAAGCTTTATCTGAAAGGACTGGGAGTAACCTTAGAGGTTTCTTTTTTTGCGGCACTGCTTGGTATCCTGATCGGAACCATAGCGGCATTTTTGAAATTATCCACGAGAAAAAACGGATCGAAGACCATAGCGTCCCGGATTGCAAGTGCTTATATTGATATTATCCGCGGAACTCCTACTACGGTACAGTTGTTGATCATGTGGTCCGGCATTCTGGCTACCTGTAAGAACAGTGTGCTGATCGCCAGTCTGACATTCGGTATCAATTCCGGTGCTTATGTGGCGGAGATCGTCAGAGCAGGCATCCTGGCTGTGGACAAGGGACAAATGGAAGCGGGCAGATCACTGGGACTGAACAAATTCCAGACGATGCGATACATTATCATTCCGCAGGCATTCAAGAGCATCCTGCCGCCTCTGGGCAATGAATTTATCGTGCTGATTAAGGAAACCTCTATTGTAGGTTACGTAGGAATGAGTGACCTTACCCGTGTGGCCAACCAGATGACCTCCAAGCTGTTTGATGTATTTACACCGCTGCTTGGTATTGCCTTCATCTATTTTGTACTGACCAAGGTATTGTCCATTCTGCTTGCAAAACTGGAAAGGAGACTGCGTAAGAGTGATAATCGTTAAAGATCTGCATAAAAGCTTTGAAGATAATCAGGTATTAAAAGGGGTAAATTATCATATTCACCCCGGTGAGAAGATCGTGGTGGTAGGACCTTCCGGCTCCGGTAAGAGTACATTTTTACGCTGCCTGAATCTTTTAGAGAGACCTACCAGCGGTGAGATCTGGTTCGATGGACAGAACATCACGGATCCCAGGATCGACATCAACAAAGTTCGTCAGCATATGGGTATGGTATTTCAGCATTTTAACCTGTTCAACAATCTGACGATCATGAACAATATTACCCTTGCCCCCGTGAAATTGAAACTGATGGGTGAGGAAGAAGCAAAAGAGAATGCCCTGAAGCTGTTAAAGAGAGTTGGACTGGAGGAAAAGGCAGATGCTTATCCGGCATCTTTAAGCGGCGGTCAGAAGCAGAGAATTGCAATTGTCAGATCTCTGGCAATGAATCCCAGAGTAATGCTGTTTGATGAGCCTACTTCCGCACTGGATCCCGAAATGGTGGGAGAGGTACTTGAAGTTATGAAAGAACTGGCAGAGAGCGGTATGACCATGGTGGTCGTGACACATGAGATGGGATTTGCCAGAGAAGTGGGTACGAAGGTGCTTTTCATGGACGGTGGTAATATCGTGGAGGAGAATACTCCCCAGGAGTTCTTCACCAATCCTAAGAGCCCAAGATTACAGGAATTCTTATCCAAAGTGCTGTAGGAACAGCATCGCATGCAAAAATGCGGGAACGGAGATCCGGAATGATCACAATATCTTTGTGTATGATTGTAAAAAATGAAGAACGGGTTCTGAAAAGGTGTCTGGACAGTGTCAGGGATCTGGTGGATGAGATCATTATTGTGGATACAGGATCCACGGATGCCACAAAGCGGATTGCAGCCGGATACACCGATAAAATATATGATCTCACATGGAACGATGACTTCAGTGCGGCGAGAAATTTTGCATTTTCCAAAGCTACGAAGGAATATATTTACTCCGCAGATGCGGATGAGGTGCTTTCGGAAGAGAACCGGAGAAGGTTCCGACTGTTAAAGGAGACACTGCTTCCGGAGATCGAGATCGTCCAGATGAAATACGGCAATCAGCTACAGAACGGCACAGTGTATAATTTTGATGAAGAATATCGTCCCAAATTATTCCGCAGACTGCGAAGCTTCGTGTGGGAAGAACCAATCCATGAAACTGTACGGCTGGAACCGGTAGTCTATGACAGCGATATAGTCATCACCCACATGCCGGAACAGAATCATGCGGGCAGGGATCTGGCAAATTTCCGCAAACAGATCGCGCAGGGAAGACGACTTTCCAGAAGACTGTACGGAATGTATGCGAGAGAACTGTTCCTGGCGGGAGAGGCAAGGGATTTTCTGGAAGCGGAAGATTATTTCCGGGCAGAAGTTTCATCCCCGGACAGAAGTGCGGATGAGATTACGGAAGGCTGTTGTGTGGTGGCCAGAGCCGCCAGACTGCGGGGAGCTGCCGTGACATTTTTCAAGTATACTTCCAAGGTGATTGCAGGGGACGGCTGTTCGGAAATCTGCTGTGAACTGGGGTATTTCTATGAAGAGACGGGAGACTTTGAGGAAGCGGCTGTCTGGTATTATAATGCAGCTTATGAAACACAGCCGGTACTGGCGCTGCGGAGTTCGGAAGAAGAACCTTTACAGGGATTGATCCGTTGTTATGAGCAGCTGGGACTTCCTGCACAGGCCCGGAGCTATGCGGAAGAATTAAAACATCGACAGAATGAACAAACAGATAACTGAAAATAAATTTTTCACACGCAAATTTGTGCCTGCACAAGGGACGAAAGTCTCTGAAAGCTTGCAGGTTTTGAGAAAGGCATGGTTATTAACATGAAGTGGGAAGAAAACGTACGTAAGGTGGTTCCTTATGTGGCAGGAGAGCAGCCGAACCGCCCGAACATGATCAAGCTGAATACGAATGAGTGTCCTTATCCTCCTGCCCCGGGAGTGCGGAAGGCAGCAGAAAATATGGAGAGTGCGGCACTGCGCTTATATCCGAATTCAAATGCGCAGCCCCTGGTGGACGAGTTGGCAGCATATTATGGTGTGAAACCGGAACAGGTATTTGTAGGTGTGGGATCGGATGATGTATTATCCATGGCATTTCTGACATTTTTCAACAGCGGAAAGCCGGTTCTGTTCCCAGATGTGACTTATTCCTTCTATGATGTGTGGGCGGATCTGTATCGCATTCCGTATCATACCTGCGCCCTGGATGAGAACTGGCACATGAACCCTGAAGATTACAAACAGCCCAACGGCGGTGTGATCTTCCCGAATCCCAATGCACCTACCGGTGTGGAAGAGTCCCAGGCAATGATCGAAGAAATCTTACAGGCCAATCCGGACGTGGTAGTGATCGTGGATGAGGCTTATGTGGACTTTGGAGGCACAAGTGCACTGCCCTTGCTTAAAAAATATGAGAATCTTCTGGTAGTACAGACTTTTTCCAAATCCAGAGCCATGGCGGGAATGCGTATCGGCTTCTGTATCGGTAATGAGAAGCTGATACACTATCTGAATGATGTAAAATTCTCCTTTAACTCCTATACCATGAACCTGCCTTCCCAGGTCATGGGCGTGGAAGCGGTAAAGGATGATGCTTATTTCAAGGCCACCACGGCAAAGATCGCAGCTACCAGAGAGCGGATCAAGAAGGAACTGACGAGCCTGGGCTTTACTTTCCCGGATTCGAAAGCAAACTTTATATTTGCTTCTCATAAGGAAGTTCCCGCGGAAGAACTGTTCCGGGCTCTCCGTGAGGCTGACATCTATGTCAGACACTGGAATAAACCGAGAATTGCCAACTCCCTGCGTATTACAGTCGGCACGGATGAGGAAATGGACCGATTGATCGCTTTTTTGAAAAATTATCTGGAAAAGCGGGCATAAATAAATTAAAAGAATTGGAGTAAACACATGTTAAAAAAATATTTGATGATTTTCCTGGTATCTATGGTTCCTCTGATCGAGCTGAGAGGTGCTGTCCCTATTGCGGTTGGAATGAATCTTCCTTTGCTTCCCAGCTATATTATCTGTATTCTGGGAAATATGCTGCCGGTACCTATTATCTTCTTTTTTGCAAGAAAAGTACTGGAATGGGGTGCGGACAAGCCGGTCATCGGCAAGTTCTTTACCTTCTGCCTGGAAAAAGGACATAAAGGCGGACAAAAGCTGCAGGAAAAAGCGGGCAGAGGTCTGTTCGTGGCGCTGTTGTTGTTCGTGGGTATTCCCCTTCCCGGAACCGGTGCGTGGACCGGAACGCTGGCAGCAAGTTTGTTAGACATGGATTTCAAGTCCAGTGTCATTGCAGTAATGTGCGGTGTGGTTCTGGCAGGCGTGATCATGGGATTGCTCAGCATGGGAGTATTCGGCGCATTGGGGACTGTTTTCTAAAAAAACTGGAGATGCTGCAATTATGGAGAATACGGAAGAAATCTATACAGACTTTGCAAGAGTATATGACGAACTGATGGATAATACACCCTATGAAATGTGGTGCAATCGTCTGGATCAGCTGATTGCGTCCTATGGTGTATCCAGACCTACGCGGGACGCGGAAGGAATTCTGGATTCCGAGCGGAATCTGGTGGTGGATCTGGGCTGCGGCACCGGCACTTTGACAGAACTGTTATACCAAAAAGGGTATGATTGCATCGGCGTGGACAATTCTGAAGAGATGCTGGGCATTGCCATGGAGAAAAAGGTGGAGAGCGGTTCGGAGATCCTCTATCTGCATCAGGATATGCGGGAACTGGATCTGTATTCTACTGTTGGTACGGTGATCAGCGTCTGTGATTCCGTCAATTATATTTTGGAAGAAGAGGAACTTTTGCAGGTATTCCGGCTGGTGAACAATTATCTCTACCCCGGTGGCATTTTTATCTTTGATTTTAATACAGATTATAAATACCGGGAAGTCATCGGCAATACGACGATTGCGGAGAACCGGGAGGATTGCAGTTTTATCTGGGAAAATTATTATGATCCGGAAGAAGAGATCAACGAGTATGATCTGACAATCTTCGTCCAGGAAGAGGGTGATACCTTCCACAGATTTACCGAGACCCATTTGCAGAGGGGTTATACCGTAGAACAGATGAGGACACTGGTGGAACAGGCCGGACTGAAGATTCTGGAGATCATGGATTCCGATACCGGTGAGGCGGTAACGGAGACCAGTGAAAGAGTATATATCGTAGCAAAAGAGCAGCAGAAAGAGCTGTAGACAGAAAGGTACGTGGAATAAATGAAGGATTATATGGTACGTGCAACCGCGGCAAATGCGCAGATCCGAGCGTTCGCCTGCACGACAAGAGAGACGGTGGAGACCGCAAGAGCGTCTCACAATACCAGCCCTGTGGTAACGGCGGCACTGGGAAGATTACTCAGCGCGGGCGCCATGATGGGAAGCATGTTAAAGGGTGACGATGAACTGATCACACTGCAGATCAAAGGAGATGGTCCGATTGGCGGACTGACAGTTACAGCAGATATGAACGGTCACGTAAAGGGCTATGCCAATGTGCCTGATGTGATCCTGCCAGCCAATGCCCAGGGGAAACTGGATGTGGGCGGTGCCGTAGGTGCAGGTGTTTTAAGCGTGATCCGCGATATGGGACTGAAGGATCCCTATGTGGGACAGATAGAGCTGCAGACCGGCGAGATTGCAGAGGATCTGACCTATTATTTTGCGGTATCCGAACAGGTACCTTCCGTGGTAGGACTTGGGGTATTGATGAACAGAGACAATACCGTGAGACAGGCAGGCGGTTTCATTGTACAGCTGATGCCCTTTGCGGAAGAGGAAATGATCAGCAAACTGGAAGAGAATATCAAGAATCTCTCTTCCGTTACTACTATGCTGGATGCCGGCAAGACTCCGGAGGGAATGCTGGAAGTACTGCTTTCCGGAATGGATCTGGAGATCAACGATACACTTCCTGTGGAATTTTCCTGCAATTGCAGCAAGGACAGAGTGAGAAAAGCACTGATCAGCATTGGCAGGGAAGAATTGCAGTCCATGATCGATGATGGAGAGACCATCGAAGTGAACTGCCACTTCTGTAATAAAAACTATAATTTTACCGTGGATGAATTGAAACAGATGATCCAGTAATGTATACAGTAAAGCGAGGAAGCTTATGAAACAGGGATTTGTCAAGGTAGCATCCGCCACACCCAGGATCCGGGTGGCGGATCCGGTCTATAATGCGCAGGTAATCTGCGAACAGGCAAAAGAAGCGGCGGAGCATGGAGCAAAGATCGTAGTGTTTCCGGAATTATGTATTACCGGATACACCTGTAACGATCTTTTTTTGCAAGAACTTTTGTTGGAAAAAGCAAAAGAAGCATTGCTTACGATTGCAGAAGAGACCGGACAGTTGGAAACGTTATTTCTGGTGGGACTTCCCGTGGACAAGGATGGCCGTCTGTACAATGTGGCTGCGGTATTGTACCGGGGTAGGATACTGGGAATGATTCCTAAGAAAAATATCCCTATGTATGCGGAGTTCTATGAAGGCAGACATTTCACACCGGGAGAGGAAACGGTGACGGAATATCGTCTGGGAAAACAGGTGATTCCTTTCGGATCCAACCTGTTGTTCCGGTGTGAGGAACTTCCGGAGCTGATATTGGGATGTGAGCTCTGCGAAGATCTGTGGGTGGCAGAGCCGCCCTCTACCTCGCATGCACTGATGGGAGCTACAGTTATTGCGAATCTGTCGGCCTCCAATGAGACGGTTTCCAAGGATGATTATCGTACCCTTCTGATAAAAGCTTCCAGTGCAAGACTTCTGTGCGGTTATATCTATACCTCTGCCGGAGAAGGGGAATCCACGCAGGATCTGGTATTCGGAGGACATGATCTGATCGCAGAGAACGGAACACTGTTGGTACAGTCCGCTCGTTTTACTACGGGAATTCTTTACACAGATCTGGATGTATTAAAAATAAGCAGTGAGCGCAGGCGAATGGGTACCTTCGGAAAGAGACCGATGAAGCCCTATCTTACAGTTCCTTTTTCCATGCAGCTGACTGGGACAAAACTGGACCGGAAGTTCGCTGCACACCCGTTTGTACCGGAGGACATGGTAGAACGCAACCGCAGATGTGAAGATATTTTATCCATTCAGGCTTTCGGCCTGAAAAAGAGATATGAGCATATCGGATGTAAGACAGCGGTCCTGGGTATTTCAGGAGGACTGGATTCCACACTGGCACTTTTAGTGGCAGTGCGCACTTTTGATCTGTTGGGACTTCCGAGGTCGGGGATCATTGCAGTGACCATGCCCTGTTTCGGAACAACAGACCGGACTTATGAGAATGCCTGTCTGCTGGCGAAGACGCTGGGAACTACATTGCGGGAGGTGGATATCCGGGAATCGGTCACCAGACATTTTACGGATATCGGTCAGGATATGGAGTGCCATGATGTCACCTATGAGAACGGACAGGCCAGAGAGCGTACCCAGGTGCTCATGGATATTGCCAACAAGGAAAATGCTCTGGTCATTGGCACGGGAGATATGTCGGAACTGGCCTTAGGGTGGGCTACCTATAACGGAGATCATATGTCCATGTATGGCGTTAATGCCGGAGTGCCCAAAACACTGGTGAGACATCTGGTGGCCTATTATGCCGATACCTGTAATAATGCAGAGCTTACCGCAGTCCTAAAGGACGTGCTGGATACGCCGGTGAGCCCGGAACTGCTTCCACCGGTGGAGGGGAACATTGCACAGAAGACGGAAGATCTGGTAGGTCCTTACGAACTGCATGACTTTTTCCTGTATTATATGCTTCGGTGCGGTTATGCACCGGACAAGGTCTACCGGATCGCGAGAGAGACCTTTGAAGGAAAATATGACGATCCGACGATCCGCAGGTGGCTGAAGAATTTTTACCGGAGATTTTTCACACAGCAGTTTAAGCGTTCCTGCCTGCCGGACGGACCGAAAGTGGGAAGTGTGGCATTGTCACCCAGAGGTGATCTGCGGATGCCGTCCGATGCCTGTGCCAGGATCTGGCTGGATCAATTGGAAGAAATATAAAAATATTGTTAAAAATTCGTCGAAATTCTTAATTTTCTGTTTTTTACTTGAAATGGAAAACGGGAAATCGTATATTATAGCTGTACCAATTTTGGAGGATACGTGGAGGAATAAATATGACTAAGGCGGAGATTTTAAAGAAAGAAATTTTGAGACAGTATCGTAGTGTCAGACAGTTTGCCATGGAGATGAACATTCCCTACAGCACACTGGTGACTGCATTGGAGCGCGGGATTGAAGGAATGGCGTACGGAACAGTGATCAAGATGTGTGACAAGCTGAGCCTGAACCCGGTGGATTTCTCTTCTCTGGAGAGAGATGCTTCTCTGGGAGCACAGCTTCTGGAAAACCGTGTTATGCAGAACTACGTGAAGCTGAACCAGACAGGTAGAGACAAGATTCTGGAGCTGATGGATGATTTTGTACAGATTGATAAGTACAAGGCCAAATCCAAAAAGGCAAAATAAGAAAACAGAAGCAGAAAATGAAATAACAGCTACTGTTAATTCCCCGGAAGGGAATCAACAGTAGCTGTTAAACATCATACCGCTGTAAGCGCTGGTAATGTAAGGACTGGCAAAATTGTGACCGGGATTTTTGTAGGCCACAATTTTTTTGTCTACATAATTCATAGGATTCAGAGCAACCTGATCACTCTTGTGTAAAAGCGAACTGCTGAATTCTTTTAGTACATTGAAGCCGGACAGGTCATTCCCGGATTCCGCGGCGGTCTGCCGCAGCTTTTCATCATTGACAGATAGAATACCATCCTCCTGCAGGTGCATTCCCATGTTTTCCAGAGAAGTACCGTAGTGGGAAGCTATGGAGGAGAATTCGTGAATCAGCTGTTTGCTTCTGGACTGTGTCTCCAGGTAGGAGGAAGCTGTTTTAATAAATTCATTATAACTGCCTACCAGCTGGATGATATTGTCTGTGATGGATTCGGTATCTGTTTTCAGACCGACATGTGTGGGCTGATCCTCCGGACTGACGGCTTTTAACTGTACATCGAACAGTTTTCCTATTGTAAAGTGGTTGGAAGAAGCGGTTCGTTCTTCACCATTGAGATAAAATCTTGCGTTGCCGGCAGGACGACTGACATAATTCAGTCCGAGGTAATCCACAACACCGGAGGTCTTGCTGGTATGATCATCGCTGACCTGAAAATGATAGGCCTTGCCGTTCGGTACACCGGTAGCATCCGAGGTCAGACGAAGTGCGTAACGGGAATCGGATTCCATCACATCTGCTGTGATACCGATATCCGCGTTGTTGATCAGACGGGACAGACGTTCCGTGATCTGCCGGTTCGTATCACCCTCGCCAATATTGAACTGGAATTCATAGTTCATATCGTTGATCGCAATATCAAAAGAATAGGTGGCAGGAGCAAGCGTGGTTGCCAGATCCGGAAGAAAATAACCCAGATTCTCCTGCGGCGTGGCCAGCTGTTTTACTTCGATATCAAATTCCGGAGAAGCTCCTGTGGTGGTATCGGAGCCTATGTAGGAAGCCTCCACGATATCATCGTCTGTGGAGTAGGCACTCTTTTTCCGGAACAGTCCATCCGTCTCCAGTCCGCCGATCTGTGCGATGGTGTTGTGCAGTTCGCGGGCGTTTTCCTTCAGATCCACGGCATAATGCTGTGTGTCTTTATTGGTGGTGGGAAGATACCAGGGAGTGTCCTTGTTCAGCTTTACGATAGAGTTGTATACACTGCGAAGCTCACTCTTTTTATGGGTGTCATATTTTGTAATCTGTCTTGATGCATAGGTGGTCAAGTAGTTATTATAGACAGTGTTCATGATAGCACTCATAGGCATCTCCTTTCTTCCCTGCGGATGAATTGGGACGGGGAAATCCAATACCCCACTTTTATGCGATCATTATAGCATAATAAATAAGAAGAAACAAGAAAAATAGTGGGATTTTTGGGAAAACAGTTGACGAAGACCGCAGATTATGTTATAGTATCCAAGCGAGATGAGATTTAGGTCTTTTTTTTATGCTTAAATTTAGAGATCAGAAAACACGTGGAGGTAGAAAAATGCGTACAAAAATTACTTTAGCATGTACCGAGTGCAAGCAGCGTAACTACAATACTACCAAGGATAAGAAGACTCATCCTGATAGAATGGAAACCAAGAAGTATTGTAGATTCTGTAAGACACATACATTGCACAAAGAAACCAAATAATCAGCCGTTCTAGTATGGGAGGTCGAAATGGGAGATTCCGCAGAAAAACAGAAGCGCCCCAGTTTCTTTAAAGGCGCAAAAGCTGAATTTAAGAAAATTTCATGGCCGGACAGACAATCAACATTGAAGCAATCCGTAGCGGTTGTTGCAATATCAGTTGTAGTGGGTGTGATTATTGCGGTTCTGGATTATTTTATCCAGTACGGCGTAAACTTCTTAACATCATTATAGAGCGAGGGTGATTGTATGGCAGAGGCAAAATGGTATGTAGTCCATACCTATTCAGGATATGAGAACAAGGTCAAAGCCAATATTGAGAAGACCATAGAGAACAACAAGAGTCTGGCAGAACAGATCCTTGAAGTAAGAGTTCCCATGCAGGATGTCGTAGAACTGAAAGACGGCGCCCGCAAGACGGTCTCCAAGAAAATGTTCCCCGGTTATGTGCTTCTCAACATGGAGATGAACGATGATACCTGGTATGTCGTTCGTAATACCCGTGGTGTGACCGGTTTCGTAGGTCCCGGAAGTAAACCTGTACCTCTTACAGAAGCTGAGATGAAGCCTTTGGGCATTAAGACCGAGAATGTATCCATCGACTTTGGTGAAGGCGACAGCATTGCTGTTGTGGCCGGAGTATGGAAGGATACCGTCGGCGTGGTGCAGAAACTGGACTATGGCAAACAGACAGCTACGATCAATGTAGAAATGTTTGGAAGAGAGACCCCTGTGGAAATCAGCTTTGCAGAGGTCAGAAAGCTTTAATAAGTTTACAAGGATATTTTTTCTCACGGGCAATTCCGGAGATAAAATATAAAACTCTCAGAAACCGCAAGGTGAAGAGAGTGGCAGCATGAAAGGAACGAGAAGTCGTTCCAGTGGGAGCAGGAGGCGAGCAACAAGGCAGCCTGCGCCGAATTACCACATTATAGGAGGTGCCACAATGGCAAAGAAAGTAGAAGGATATATCAAGTTACAGATCCCTGCCGGCAAAGCAACACCGGCTCCCCCTGTTGGTCCTGCACTTGGACAGCACGGGGTTAACATCGTTGAATTTACCAAGCAGTTCAACGCAAGAACAGCAGACAAGGGAGATCTTATCATCCCCGTAGTTATTACTGTATATGCAGACAGAAGCTTTAGTTTCGTTACAAAGACTCCCCCTGCAGCAGTACTGTTAAAGAAAGCCTGCAACATTAAGTCCGGTTCCGGCGTTCCTAACAAGACCAAGGTAGCTACCATTTCCAAGGCTAAGGTTCAGGAAATCGCTGAGATGAAGATGCCGGATCTGAATGCAGCAAGCCTGGAAGCAGCTATGAGCATGATCGCTGGTACTGCACGCAGCATGGGTATTGTTGTTGAGGAGTAACTTATAAATATTTGGGAGGCAATGAAAAAAATATTGCCGCTGGAACCTAGGAGGTAAAATAATGAAACATGGTAAGAAATATACCGAAGCTGCCAAGCTGGTAGATCGTGCTACATTCTATGAGCCCAACGATGCTATCGCTCTGGTTAAGAAAACTGCAACTGCTAAATTCGATGAGACCATCGAAGTTCACATCAGAACCGGTTGTGACGGACGTCACGCTGAGCAGCAGATCCGTGGCGCAGTTGTACTGCCTAACGGAACTGGTAAGACTGTAAAAGTTCTGGTATTCGCAAAGGGCGATAAGATCAATGAGGCTGAGGCTGCAGGCGCTGACTATGTTGGTGGCGAGGAGCTGATCCCGAAGATCCAGAACGAAGGATGGCTGGACTTCGACGTTGTAGTAGCAACCCCTGATATGATGGGCGTTGTAGGTCGTCTGGGTAAGGTTCTCGGACCTAAGGGCTTAATGCCTAACCCTAAGGCTGGTACCGTAACCATGGATGTAACCAAGGCAGTTAACGATATCAAAGCCGGTAAGATTGAATACAGACTTGATAAGACCAACATCGTGCATGTTCCCGTTGGTAAGGCTTCTTTCTCTGAGGAAGCTCTGCAGGAGAACTTCAATGCACTTATGGACGCAATCGTAAAGGCTAAGCCCAGCGCATTAAAGGGTCAGTATCTGAGAAGCATCACTCTGACCAGCACTATGGGACCTGGCGTTAAGGTTAGCGTAGCAAAGTTCTAATCTGATCTCTAATCTAATTAGATAACGAATGCAAAAGAGCCGCTTCACTGTTTACAGTGAGGCGGTTTTTGTGATAGAATACATTTATCCTTAGGAAACAATAACTGGCTGCCTGCAGGTATGCTGGTTACGAGTTCGAACGTTCGAAGAACGGAGAAACCGTATGTTTTAGAATAAAGGTTACCTCCAAAAGGTATAGTAGATGAAAAGAGAAGGAGAAAACACCATGAACAAATATCAGGGAACCCAGACAGAGAAAAATCTCCAGGCGGCATTTGCCGGAGAGTCCCAGGCACGTAACAAATATACTTATTTTTCATCTGTAGCAAAGAAGGAAGGGTATGAGCAGATCGCAGCTATTTTCTTAAAGACTGCAGATAATGAGAAAGAACATGCAAAAATGTGGTTCAAGGAACTGAACGGCATCGGTGATACCAAAGCAAATCTTGCTGCAGCATCCGAAGGTGAGAATTTCGAGTGGACTGATATGTATGAAGGTTTTGCGGCAACTGCAGAGAATGAGGGATTCCCTGAACTGGCGCAGAAATTCCGTATGGTTGGAGAGATCGAAAAGCATCATGAGGAAAGATACCGCGAACTGTTAAAGAACGTGGAGACAGCAAAAGTGTTCGAGAAGAGTGAAGTGAAGGTATGGGAGTGCCGCAACTGCGGGCACATCGTGGTAGGCACCAAGGCACCGGAGGTTTGCCCCGTATGTAATCATCCCCAGAGCTATTTTGAAATTCATGCAGAAAATTATTAAATAATCCTTGACAAACACGGTCTCCCATGCTATTCTATCTGAGGTTGTAAAACCATGCCGAAGACAGCAGGTGCAAGGGAGACCGAGCGTAAGTCCTGCCGAGGAGATAAGTATGATGATATCATCTCTCTGTGTCTTCACAGAGAGTTTTTTTTACTTTATAGGATTTTATCCTATAAAGCAAAACGCTCCGCGAGGATCGCACTGCGGCGAAGTGGAATATATCGCTAAAGCGATTCGCCGCAGGCGTAGAATCCTGCGAGCAGGATTCTATTTATATTCTTCTTATCGGCACAAAATCTATAAGGAGGTAAAGAAATGGCAAAAGTTGAATTAAAACAGCCTGTAGTAGAAGAGATTTCTGCTGGTATCAAAGATGCCCAGTCTGTAGTTCTGGTAGACTACCGTGGACTTACTGTTGAGCAGGATACCCAGTTACGTAAGAGCTTACGTGAGGCAGGAGTTAGCTACAAGGTTTACAAGAACACCATGATGAACTTCGCGTTCAAGGGTACACAGTTCGAAGGTCTGTCCGAGTATCTGGAAGGACCCAGCGCAATGGCTTACTCTACCGAGGATGCAACCGCTCCTGCAAGAGTACTGGCTCAGTTCGCTAAGACTGCTGATAAGCTTGAGATCAAGGCCGGTGTGGTAGAAGGTACTGTTTATGATGCTAAGGGTATGGCTGCAATCGCTAACATCCCTTCCAGAGACGTACTCATTTCCAAACTGCTTGGCAGCTTACAGAGTCCTATCACCAATTTTGCACGTGTTATGAATCAGCTGGCTGAAAAAGGCGGCGCAGCAGCTTGCGAAGCAGCACCCACAGCTGAATAATAATTGCAGCTAATTGACAATCAATCAAAATATTTCAAATGGAGGAAATTAAAATGGCTAAATTAACAGCACAGGAATTAATCGATGCTATCAAAGAGTTATCTGTATTAGAGTTAAATGATCTCGTAAAGGCTTGCGAGGAGGAGTTCGGCGTATCTGCAGCAGCTGGCGTTGTTGTAGCAGCAGCTGGCCCTGCTGAAGCAGCAGAAGAGAAGACTGAGTTCGACGTAGAGCTGACCGAGGTTGGCGCTGAGAAGGTTAAGGTTATCAAGGTTGTTCGTGAAGTAACCGGTCTGGGCCTGAAGGAAGCTAAGGACGTAGTTGACGGAGCTCCTAAGGTTGTTAAGGAAGGCGCTTCTAAGGAAGAGGCTGAGGACATCAAGAAGAAGCTTGAGGAAGTTGGCGCAAAGGTTACTCTGAAGTAATTTTTAACCAGTATATGACGGACCATGTGCCGGCACCTGCCGGCGCATGGTTTTTCTTATTCGCATCTGTCAGTTATTAATTTTTAAAAATATCTATTCTTTTTAAATAATTCAAAATATTTCCTTGACGTATTTCTAACATTGTGCTATTATGGATAGTGCACTATTGTGCGGTACCATGCTTATTTGTCATGCCAAAAAACTGGCGTTTATATATACTGCATTGTTGCCGACGCAAAATAGGCTTTAAATCTGAAAGAACGGGGTGAAATGTCAATGGAAAAGAACAGAATACGTCCGATTGCCGGTACCAAGGTTATGCGTATGAGTTATTCAAGACAAGAAGAGGTTTTAGAGATGCCCAATCTGATCGAGGTCCAGAAGGACTCCTATCAGTGGTTTTTAGACGAAGGCTTGAAGGAAGTCTTTGACGACATCTCTCCGATCGCTGACTACAGCGGTTCCTTGAGTCTGGAATTTGTGGATTTTGAACTCTGCAGGGACGACGTGAAGTATTCTATCGAAGAGTGTAAAGAGAGAGATGCTACCTTTGCAGCACCTCTTAAGGTTAAGGTTCGCCTTTATAACAAGGAGAAGGAAGAAATCAGTGAGCATGAGATCTTCATGGGTGATCTTCCGCTGATGACTGAGACCGGTACTTTCGTAATCAATGGCGCAGAACGTGTTATCGTCAGCCAGTTGGTTCGTTCTCCCGGTATCTACTACGGAATCGGACATGATAAGATCGGTAAGAAGCTCTTCTCCTGTACCGTGATCCCGAACCGTGGTGCATGGCTGGAGTATGAGACCGACTCTAACGATGTCTTCTATGTACGTGTGGACAGAACCCGTAAGGTTCCCATTACCGTACTGATCAGAGCCCTGGGTATCGGTACCAATGATGAGATCCGTGAACTCTTCGGTGACGAGCCCAAGATCGAGGCAAGCTTTACCAAGGACACTGCTGAGAATTATCAGGAGGGTCTGTTAGAGTTATACAAAAAGATCCGTCCCGGTGAGCCTTTAAGCGTTGAGAGCGCTGAGAGCCTGATCAATGCTATGTTCTTCGACCCCAGAAGATATGATTTAGCCAAAGTCGGCAGATATAAATTCAATAAGAAGTTAGCTCTGAAGAATCGTATCCGTCATCAGATCCTGGCTGCAGATGTAGTGGATCCTTCCACCGGTGAAGTGATCGCATCCGCAGGAGACAAGGTGACCGCAGAGCTGGCAGATACCATCCAGAACAGCGCAGTTCCCTTCGTATATATCCAGACCGAAGAGAGAACTGTAAAAGTACTGTCTAATCTGATGGTAGATCTGACCCACTATGTAGATTGCAATCCCAAGGATTTCGGTATCCATGAACTGGTATACTATCCGGTTCTGGCCCAGATCCTGGAAGAGTTCGGCGATGATCCCGAGAAGCTGGCAGAAGCAATCAAGAAGAACGTACATGAACTGGTACCCAAGCATATTACCAAGGAAGATATCCTGGCTTCCATCAACTATAATATGCATCTGGAGTATGGCCTGGGCAACGATGATGATATCGACCATCTGGGCAACAGACGTATCCGCGCAGTAGGTGAGCTGCTGCAGAACCAGTATCGTATCGGTCTGTCCAGAATGGAGAGAGTGGTACGTGAGCGTATGACAACACATGATGCTGAGGATATTTCTCCCCAGTCTCTGATCAATATCAAGCCTGTAACCGCTGCAGTGAAGGAGTTCTTCGGATCTTCCCAGCTGTCTCAGTTCATGGATCAGAATAACCCTCTGGGTGAGCTGACCCACAAGAGACGTCTGTCTGCACTGGGCCCCGGCGGTCTGTCCAGAGACCGTGCCGGATTCGAGGTTCGAGATGTACATTACTCCCATTATGGAAGAATGTGCCCTATCGAGACACCCGAAGGTCCTAACATCGGTCTGATCAACTCTCTTGCAAGCTATGCAAGAATTAATGAATATGGTTTCGTAGAGGCTCCTTATCGCAAGATCGACAAGTCCGATCCTAAGAACCCCCGCGTTACCGATGAAGTAGTCTACATGACTGCGGACGAAGAGGATAATTACCATGTGGCACAGGCAAACGAAGCACTGGATGCAGAGGGACATTTCGTGAGAAAATCTGTTTCCGGACGTTATCTGGATGAGACACAGGAATATCCTAAGGAAATGTTTGATTACATGGATGTATCCCCGAGAATGGTATTCTCTGTGGCTACTGCACTGATTCCTTTCCTGCAGAACGATGATGCGAACCGTGCGCTGATGGGATCCAACATGCAGCGTCAGGCTGTGCCTCTGTTAAGCACTGAGGCTCCTGTGGTTGGTACCGGTATGGAAGTAAAGACAGCGGTTGACTCCGGTGTCTGCGTAGTGGCCAAGAAGCCCGGAACCATTACCTATGTATCTTCCAAGATCATTCGCATTGCTTATGATGACGGAGAAAAGGCAGAGATCCATCTGACCAAGTTCTCCCGCAGTAACCAGTCCAACTGCTACAACCAGAAGCCTATCGTATTCAAGGGTGACCATGTAGCGGCAGGTCAGGTCATTGCAGACGGTCCTTCCACCTCTCAGGGTGAGCTGGCACTGGGTAAGAACCCTCTGATCGGTTTCATGACCTGGGAAGGTTACAACTACGAGGATGCGGTTCTGCTAAGTGAGAGACTGGTACGTGACGATGTTTATACTTCCGTTCATATCGAGGAGTATGAGGCAGAAGCCCGTGACACCAAGCTGGGACCGGAAGAGATCACCCGTGATGTTCCCGGTGTCGGTGACGATGCACTGAAGGATCTGGATGACAGAGGTATCATTCGTATCGGCGCAGAGGTTCGTGCCGGTGATATTCTGGTAGGTAAGGTTACTCCTAAGGGAGAGACTGAACTGACCGCAGAAGAGAGACTGCTGCGTGCCATCTTCGGTGAGAAGGCAAGAGAAGTAAGAGATACCTCCTTAAAGGTACCTCATGGCGAATATGGTATTGTAGTGGATGCCAAGGTATTTACCCGTGAGAACAGCGATGAGCTGGCACCCGGAGTAAATCAGGCAGTCCGCATTTATATCGCACAGAAGAGAAAAATCTCCGTAGGCGATAAGATGGCAGGCCGTCATGGTAACAAGGGTGTCGTTTCCCGCGTGCTTCCTGTAGAAGATATGCCTTATCTGCCCAACGGACGTCCTTTGGACATCGTGCTGAACCCTCTGGGCGTGCCTTCCCGTATGAATATCGGACAGGTCCTGGAGATCCACCTTTCCCTGGCTGCCAAGGCTCTGGGATTCAATGTGGCAACACCTGTCTTCGATGGTGCGAACGAGAAAGATATTATGGATACGTTGGATCTTGCCAACGATTATGTAAACCTTCCTTTCGACGATGCAGAAAGTGCAGAGTGGAAAGAAAAGGGACAGGAAACTACCGCAGACGGTAAGCCCTGGGCAGGAGAGACCTTTACCAGCAAGCATGGTGAAGAGCTTCTTCCTGAGGTTATGCAGTATCTGTCTGAGAACAGAGATCACAGAGGAGTATGGAAGGGTGTTCCCATTTCCAGAGACGGTAAGGTGCGTCTTCGTGACGGTAGAACCGGTGAATACTTTGATGGCCCTGTAACGATCGGACACATGCATTACCTGAAACTGCATCATCTGGTAGATGATAAGATCCATGCGCGTTCTACCGGACCGTACTCCCTGGTAACACAGCAGCCTCTGGGTGGTAAAGCCCAGTTCGGCGGCCAGCGTTTCGGAGAGATGGAAGTATGGGCTCTGGAGGCGTATGGCGCATCCTACACCCTGCAGGAGATTCTGACTGTGAAGTCCGATGATGTGATCGGACGTGTGAAGACTTACGAAGCAATCATCAAGGGAGACAATATCCCTGAGCCCGGTATCCCCGAGTCCTTCAAGGTTCTGTTAAAGGAACTGCAGGCACTGGGTCTGGATGTCAGAGTGCTGCGTGAGGATCAGACCGAGGTTGAGATCATGGAGACTGTCGATTACGGCGATACCGATTACCGTTATGAGATGGAAGGTGATCGTAAGTACGATGACGATTACGACAAGAGCTCCCTTGGCGAGATGGGCTATCAGTCACAGGAATTTGATGACAATGGTGAGCTGGTGAACTCTGAGGACGACGATTACGTTGACGATGATTACACCGATGATAGCTTTGACGGCAGTGATGATGAATTTTAATGCTTTGTATAGAAGGGAGTGCCATTAATGTCAGAAACAAAAAATGAAACAACCTATCAGCCTATGACATTTGATGCCATCAAGATTGGATTAGCTTCCCCGGAGAAAATCCGGGAGTGGTCCCATGGTGAGGTATTAAAGCCCGAGACGATCAACTATAGAACACTGAAGCCCGAAAGAGACGGTCTGTTCTGTGAGAGAATCTTCGGACCCAGCAAAGACTGGGAATGTCATTGCGGTAAATATAAAAAGATCAGATATAAGGGCGTTGTCTGCGACCGTTGTGGTGTAGAAGTTACCAAAGCCAGCGTACGTAGAGAGCGTATGGGACATATCGAGCTTGCAGCTCCCGTATCCCATATCTGGTATTTCAAAGGTATCCCCAGCCGTATGGGCCTGATCCTGGATCTGTCTCCCAGAATCCTGGAGAAGGTTCTGTACTTCGCTTCCTATATCGTTCTGGATCCGGGAACCACGAACCTTGAATACAAGGCAGTGCTGTCCGAGAAGGAATATCAGGATGCAAGAGAGACCTGGGGCAACAAGTTCCGTGTAGGCATGGGTGCAGAGGCTATCAAAGAGCTGCTGCAGGCCATTGACCTGGAAAAAGAGGCAGTAGAGCTGAAGACCGGTCTGAAGGAATCCTCCGGTCAGAAGCGTGCACGTATCATTAAGAGACTGGAAGTTGTAGAAGCTTTCCGTGAGTCCGGTAATAAGCCGGAGTGGATGATCATGGATGTGGTTCCTGTCATTCCTCCCGATCTGCGTCCTATGGTACAGCTGGATGGCGGACGTTTTGCTACCTCCGATCTGAATGATCTGTACAGAAGGATCATCAACCGTAATAACCGTCTGAAGAGACTGTTAGAGCTTGGTGCTCCTGATATCATTGTTCGTAACGAGAAGAGAATGTTGCAGGAAGCGGTAGATGCTCTGATCGATAACGGCAGACGCGGACGTCCTGTTACCGGCCCCGGTAACAGAGCACTGAAGTCTCTGTCCGATATGTTAAAGGGTAAGACCGGTCGTTTCCGCCAGAACCTGTTAGGTAAGCGTGTAGACTACTCCGGACGTTCCGTTATCGTCGTTGGACCGGAACTGAAGATCTATCAGTGTGGTCTGCCGAAGGAAATGGCAATCGAACTGTTCAAGCCTTTCGTAATGAAAGAACTGGTAGCCAAGGGAATCAGCCAGAACATCAAGAATGCGAAGAAGCTGGTAGAAAAGCTGGATACACAGGTATGGGATGTGCTGGAAGAGGTTATCAAGGAACATCCTGTTATGCTGAACCGTGCGCCGACACTGCACAGACTGGGCATTCAGGCATTTGAGCCGATCCTGGTAGAAGGTAAGG
This sequence comes from Clostridium sp. AF34-10BH, assembly GCF_003478095.1. NCBI lineage: Bacteria > Bacillati > Bacillota > Clostridia > Eubacteriales > Clostridiaceae > Clostridium > Clostridium sp. AF34-10BH. Next base: position 59,800 of record NZ_QUEC01000012.1, on the reverse strand, counting down.
CAATCAAGCTGCATCCCCTGGTATGTACCGCATTCAACGCGGACTTCGATGGAGACCAGATGGCTGTACATCTTCCTCTGTCCCAGGAGGCACAGGCAGAGTGTCGTTTCCTGCTGCTGTCTCCCAACAACTTACTGAAGCCTTCCGATGGTGGACCCGTAGCCGTTCCTTCCCAGGATATGGTACTTGGTATCTACTATCTGACCCAGGAGAGACCCGGTGCGATCGGTGAAGGTAAGTATTTCAAGAGCGTAAACGAAGCAATCCTGGCATATGAGAACCAGGCGCTGACCTTACATTCCCGCATCCATGTGCGTATGCACAAGGTAAATGCAGAGGGCGAGACCATTACCGGTACGGTAGAGTCCACTCTGGGACGTTTCATCTTCAATGAGATCCTGCCTCAGGATCTGGGATTCGTAGACAGAAGCGATCCCGAGAACTTCCTGAAGCTGGAAGTAGACTTCCACGTAGGTAAGAAGCAGTTGAAGCAGATCCTGGAGAAGGTCATCAATACCCACGGAGCATCCAAGACCGCAGAGGTACTGGATGATGTTAAGGCTATCGGTTACAAGTACTCTACCAGAGCTGCTATGACCGTATCCATTTCCGATATGACCGTCCCTGAGAAGAAGGGTGAAATGCTGGCAGCTGCACAGGCTACCGTAGACAAGATCGCAAGCAACTTCAGACGTGGTCTGATCACCGAGGAAGAGCGTTATCGTGCCGTTGTAGAGACCTGGAACGAGACCGATAAAGAGCTGACCGACGTACTGCTGTCCGGTCTGGATAAATACAACAACATTTTCATGATGGCAGACTCCGGTGCGCGTGGTTCCAGTCAGCAGATCAAACAGCTGGCAGGTATGCGTGGACTGATGGCTGATACTACAGGTAGAACCATCGAGCTGCCCATTAAGTCAAACTTCCGTGAAGGTCTGGACGTACTGGAATACTTCATGTCCGCACATGGTGCACGAAAAGGTATGTCCGATACCGCTCTGCGTACCGCAGACTCCGGTTATCTGACCAGACGAATGGTTGACGTATCTCAGGAACTTTCTATCCGTGAAGTAGACTGCTGTGAGGGTCAGGCTGAGATCCCTGGTATGGTAGTCAAGGCATTCATGGATGGCAAAGAGACCATTGAAGGCCTGAAAGACAGAATCACAGGAAGATATTCCTGCGAGGATATTTATGATAAAGACGGACAGTTGATCGTTAAGCACAACCACATGATCACCCCCAGCCGTGCTGCCAAGATCTTAAGTGTTGGTGTCAATGCACAGGGTGAGCCCATTGAGGAAGTGAAGATCCGTACGATCCTGACCTGCCGTTCACACGTTGGTATCTGTGCAAAATGTTACGGTGCCAACATGGCAACCGGTGAAGCCGTACAGGTAGGTGAAGCAGTTGGTATCATCGCTGCACAGTCTATCGGTGAGCCCGGTACCCAGCTGACCATGAGAACCTTCCACAGTGGTGGTGTCGCAGGTGACGATATCACTCAGGGTCTTCCCCGTGTCGAGGAGTTGTTCGAGGCCAGAAAGCCTAAGGGACTTGCAATCATTGCTGAATTTGGCGGCAAGGCTGAGATCCGTGATACCAAGAAGAAGCGTGAAGTGGTAATTACCAACGAAGAGACCGGTGAATCCAAGGCATATCTGATTCCTTACGGTTCCCGTATCAAGGTTATCGACGGCCAGGTACTGGAGGCCGGTGATGAACTGACCGAAGGTAGTGTAAACCCTCACGATCTGTTGAAGATCAAGGGTATCCGTGCCGTACAGGATTACATGCTTCGTGAAGTACAGCGTGTATATCGTCTGCAGGGTGTAGATATCGCAGATAAGCATATCGAAGTCCTGGTACGTCAGATGCTGAAGAAGGTTCGTATCGAGAATAACGGCGATACCGAGTTCCTGCCCGGAACTCTGGTAGATGTTCTGGATTTCGAAGAAATGAACGAGAAGCTGACCGCTGAAGGCAAGGAGCCTGCAGAAGGTAAGCGTATTATCCTGGGTATTACCAAGGCAGCACTGGCAACCGAGTCCTTCCTGTCTGCAGCATCCTTCCAGGAGACCACCAAGGTCCTGACAGAAGCTGCCATCAAGGGTAAGGTAGATAATCTGATCGGTCTGAAGGAGAACGTTATCATCGGTAAGCTGATTCCTGTAGGAACCGGTATGAAGAGATATCGCAATACCAGACTGAGCACCGATACCGTAGAGACCATTGACTTCGGTGGTGATATGTACGGTGACGATGCAGAACTGAACCTGAGCGACGGAAGCGAACTGGATGCAGAAGGTGCAGAACTGAATGAAGATGTGAACACAGAAGCAGAAACTGTGGAAGTGGGAACAGACGCTGATAATCAGTAAAATAAAAAGACTTTATTAAGAAAGGCTCTCCGGGATTTTCCCGGGGAGCCTTTTAGAATCGGAACAATTATTGCAATTCTTCTGTATTCAGAACCTGCCAGGCAGTGATCCGGTAAAAGGTATCTTCATCAGATTCCGGATAGAGGATCTCAATGGTCACCTGCAGGGTCTGTAAGTCGGAGATTGGAATCACGTAAGATTTTCCGTGACCTACCGCCACAAAATAGGCTTCTTCGCTGTCACTGGATGCATACATGCGTTGCAACGTCTTATCCATACCTGCCAGGGATTGTTCTGCCTGATTGCAGGCGGCATAATAAGCGGTGGTACGTTCCAGCACACGGGCGCTGAGTTTGCTATCAGCGTTGGCACTGACGATGGACAGTACGGCAAAAGACACCAGGCAGAGGATCACGAATACCAGAAGGATCGAGGCGGATCCGATATTCATGCCGAATTGTTTTTTTCTGGAGGAATTATTCATGGGATCCCCTCCTTTCTGCGGTGTGATGCATGACAGAGAGTGTGTAAATGGGAGATTCCGGTGTAGATACATCATAGACGGTGATCTCGCCTTTCATGATTCCGGTCTCTTCTGCCGGAGTGCTTTTTAGTTCTGCATAAAAGCCGGCGTTATCTTCGGCAGTGCACAGAGTCCAGCTGCTGTCAAAGGCAAGGCGGAGAGTGTTTTCATCGGTCAGCTCCGATGGGGAGAACAAATCCTGCATGGCAGCCACATTGCCCTCCAGAGAGAGATAGGACTCTGCCAGATTCTGTGCCTGAATGACAGCATGATTCTGGTTTACCGTCTGTGTGCTCAAAAGATGTGAGCGGGCAAACAACTGGATACAGACGGCACTGGCCAGTGAAAAAAACAGGATCGCTATGATCATTTCCATTAAAAATAAACTGGATCTGGAATGTTTCATAATAAGTTCGGAATCCTTTCTGTTCGGTTTCTATTCTGTGGTAGTATTACAGTGCACGTGGATATAAAAAGTATGGTCCTCTCCGGAGGCGGTTCTCAGGGATATCCGGATCAGATCGTCCGACGCATAGGATAAGGAGAACTCCTGCAAGTCCATAATATCCGTACCGGCAGGCAATACCTGTCCGCCGAGAGAAGCTCCTTCCCGCATAAAAAGTTCTTTTAAATGTCCGTCATACAGATAGAGGTAAGTACAGTAGGTTTCTTCGTCAATTTCGGAAAGCATGCAGAGCGCCGGAACATTTTCCAGATCGGTCAGGAAAATACTGTCAGCGGTATCGTTCTGCCGCACCTTTTCCATGATATAAGACACCGCCGTCCGGCTTTCGTAATTGACGCCCATATCTTCTACAGTGTGCTGGTATACATCTGCTCCGATGGTAACAAGGGCAAGTGCGGAGACAGCGAATACACCGAACAACGCCAGAACGAACAAGATATCCACAATAAAATGTTTTTCCTGCTTCTGATGATTTCTATTGTTCATATGTCAGAAACTCCTTTAGTGAGCACCGGTCCGGCGAAGTACAGTGACTTCCGGAAGAAGGTTGCTGCCATAATATTCATAGTCAATGAAGAAGCTGTCCTCGTCATACAACAGTCCGTAATGCTGCTCCAGATATTCCAGAGAAGGAGGATAACAGCCTTCTACGGCATAGCACTGGGAAATGCTGTGTTCCAATGCGGTTTCCAGACTTTCCTGCTGCTTGCTCAGAGTAGATTCACCGACGGAGCCGATGCCCCGCAGAAAAAGAACAAACAATATCACAAAGGCCAGAATGGGAAGTAAATAGATCAGCTTACGCCCGAGGGACATACTTTTTTGCTCAAAACGGTTCATAGTATCGTACTCCTATCCGATGCTGGTCATAATACCCATAAGAGGCAGGATGACCGATAACAGGATCAAGCCCACGATCACCGACAGAATAATGACAAGGGTCGGCTCCAGAATGGCAATGATGGATTGTAGTCTGCGGTTGGTATTTTCCTCATAACGATCCGCTATTTTTTTGAGAACCACATCTACGTTACCGCTGCGAAAACCGACAGATACCATCTGGGAATACAGGTGGTTGAAAATGCCGGCACCGGTCAGAGCTTCGGCAAAATTGGCACCGGCATTAATGGCTTCCTTACAGCTCAGAATCTTCTGTTTCATTTTCTCGTTGCCTACCAGAGCGGCCACCATATCCAGGCTGGAATAGGTATCCATACCGCTGCTTAAGGTCAGTGCCATACCGCTGGCAAAACGTTCGCAGGCCACACTTTCATAAAAACGTCTGGTGAGGGGGAACCAGTTCAGGAACCGGGCGGTGACACGTTTGCCGGTCTGGGTTCTGGTAGCAAAAAGGTACAGTAACAACAATATGCACAGAATACTTACGAAAATAAAGGAATACCGGTTCAGATGGTTGCCGAGACGCAAAAGTGATGCAGCAAACCCGGTCATCTCACTGCCCAGCTCTATATAGACCTGCTCGAAGATCGGCATGACGCGGCTGACCAGTACCACGATGACAGCGGCCATCATGGCGATCATGATAAAGGGATATGTTACAGCATCCCGGATACTGCCTGCGATGGCATCCTCTTTTTCATAATAATCCGCCAGAGAGCTCATACACACATCGAGATTACCGGATTCTTCACCCAGAGCGATCATATGCAGGCAGTAATCGGGGAAGACCTTGGTGGCTTCCAGTGCTTTGTGAAAGCTTTCTCCCTGTCGGCATACGGTAAGGATCTCCTCGAAGATCGCCTTGCCTTCGGGAGACTGGGCATCACTTTGCAGGATGGCCATGCCCTCCACGGGCGGAATGCCTGCCTGAAACAGCATGGCAGCCTGACTGCAAAAAGAAGCGATCTCTTCATTAGAAAGTAGTTTTTTCTCTGTGGTCTTCATGGCGTTTTGTTCCCTTTCACTAATACATTTTCTGCAGGATATAATTACTGCCGTCACCGATGAACTTTTTCAGAGTCTTGTCATCCGTGTTGGCACCGAACGTAGGATCCACCAGGGTCCAGACATTGCCGTCAAATTCTATGATGCCGTTCAGCCATCCGGTATCATCGGTGTAGACACTGATCCAGGCATGGTAGGCATCCTGGGCATAGCCGACCTCCAGCCGGGTCGGGATCCGCTGGCTTCGCAGCATGCTTGCCATTACCGCGGCATAATCCAGACAGATACCGGTGCCGGAAGCAAGAATGGCATCCACATCGGAGGTATAGCCCGTAGGAGGATCGGAGGCTTTGTCGTAGTCGTAAGTAATATTCTGGGTAATATAATCATAGATCCGGGTGATCACTTCCAGATCCGAGGAAGCACCCTCGGCAAGTTCCTGTCCCTTGGCTACCACTTTGCTGTCCGCAGTAAAATTCACGTACTGGTTGGGGTAGAGAAAAGGGCTGAATGCATCCGTAATCTGTACATCGAGGTCTGCATACAGGCAGGTGGCATAATTGGTACCGGAGATATTTTCATAGATCGTCACGTCATAATATCCGTCTCCGGAAGACAAGGGGAAAGTCTCATAGCCGCCACCGTGCAGATCGTAAGTATAGACAACGGTATCCGGCCCGGTAATGCGCAGTTTGACCTTGGGACAGGTGCCGGTGTAATTGGCACAGACATAGCCGTCAGACATATGAGAATAGTCAATGACAGCCACATCATTGGAAGCTGTTGCTGTTCCGTCGGCCCGGGGCACAAGACAGACAGGCGTGGCATCCCGGAGAGGCTCTGCGTCAGTTACGGCTTCCGTTTCAGGAGAAGAGGCATCCGCAGAGCTGATATTCGTATCCGCAGAAGAAGGAACTGCGGAGGATTGTGATGGTTCGCCGTAAGTGTCTGCGACGGGGGCATCCACAGGCAGATTGTCAGAGCCGGATCCGCAGGCACATAAGCCGATTGTCATGGAATATGTAATTAGCAAAATGCGCAGTCGCGCAGATAATTTTGGCATCCGCATAAAAATCGTTACATCCTGTTGTTATTGTTCCAGGCCCGTTACATTATCGGGAGTAAAAAGCAGGTGGAGAGTCTCACCGTTTTTGACGGGGACATAAATATTGGCTTCCTCGGACAAAAACGGAAAATTGATCACACCCTTGGAGGAATCCACAGAGAGCGGTTCGATGATCTCCCCGGACACAGTCTCCATAAAAGCCTCCTCGTAAAGAATGTTGTCACCGGTGAACTTCAGACTTAAAATATTATTTTCCACATAATCCAGTGTAAGCACCGCAGGTGTGGGGGCCAACAGTTTTTCAGTCATCTCAGAGAGAGGAACGATGGCGAGCGGCGACAAAAAGGTCAGAACGAAGATCAGTGTCGTGGCAACGATCAGCCGGTTGTAGGAGGCGGCATTCACTTTTTTGCGAAGCACCAGCTTGTCAAAAGGGATCGTATTGACCGGCTGGTTGCAACTGGACAGGATATTCTGCAAAGCATTGTTGGCAGTTGTCATGTCCAGTTCATATCTGTTTTTTTTATGAAAAAACATCATTCTGTTATCCTTTCATACTTTCTTTCAAATGTTCCTGTCCGGAGGCAATGTAGCGTTTGACGCTGCTGCGGCTGATCTCCATGGCTGCAGCGATCTCTTCGAGCTTCATGTCGTTATAGTAGCGCATGATCAGGACCTGCTTCTCATTGAAAGGAAGCTGCTCTAAGGCGTCCGTCAGCCGGGAGTATTCATCCTTCTGCTGGTAGTGCAGTTCCGGATTGGTGTCCAGGTGGGGATCCTGGACAATATCCAGAATCTCCTGGCTCAAGACCTGGCAGTCGTTCTGCGGTCGGTTCTTCTGGGTCATGTCATAGCAGACGTGGAAGCAGATGCGGTTCAGCCAGGCGATAAAAACCGTGGGATCATTCAGTTTTCCAATGTTTTTCAGAGCCAGTATGTAGACCTCCTGCATAGCGTCCTGAGCGAGAAAGTCATCTCTCAGATAATGCCTGGTGTAGTTGTATACTTTATTATAGGTAAGAGCATACAATTCCGCGAAGGCATCCGAGTCGCTGTGCTGGGCACGGATCACAAGACCGGCAATGTAAGGAATGTTCATGTCTTTCATGCGTTCGTCTCACTGCTTGGTTAACGGGTTCCTTAAGCGTGGAGCTTATTGTATGTCTCTGTAAGCAGAGTGGAGAAATACTCTGCATGTGCTTCTTCATTTAAAATATATGCGTATTGGATCTGAATGGGAGCGTTACTGTGCTCCTCGTTGTATTCTTTTAACTGCTGGTTCAGACTTTCGATGAAATATTCCATGGTGTCATGGGAACCGTGGTTGACGATCATGAGGAATTCATTACCGCCGTTACGTCCCACTACACCGAAGGCATCGCCAACGCTCTCCAGAATGCCGGAGAAATCTTTTAACATCTGGTCGCCTACCACATGTCCCATAGTCTGGTTGATCTCCTTCAGATTGGTGATGGTGACCATATAGCATGCTACGTGGGCCAGAGATTCCGGTGAATCGTAGGTCTCAAAGACCACATCCAGACCGTGCCGGTTGGGGATACCGGTCAGATGATCCAGGAAGGCCGCACGGTTCAGAGCATGGCTTTCTTCGGCAAAAGTGCGTAATTTATAGAAATCGTATAATAACCATATCAGATTAAATAATGCAAGGATCCAGGAAAGTGTGCATAAGATAAACAGAGTCCGGTCTTCGAAAAGCTTTGTGCCCAGTGCAGGGTTCAGAGTCAGGACCAGAACATAGGCGGTTTCCAACAGCAGAAGAAGAATTAACTGCACGGTTTTGGTGTTACGGAAGGTTTTTACGAATTTCTTTTTCTGTATCATATAGGTTCACTCCTTTGATTGCGCTGGTGGTGAGGTGTACATCGGGAAAATACTTCGCCGTTCGCCAATCATGCAAGCATGTTGGCTCTCTTGCGCTTATTATATCATGATTCGCACCTTCGGTGCTTAACGTTGCTTCGCAACTATCATGATCAACTTCGCCGTTCGCCAATCATGCAAGCATGTTGGCTCTCTTACGCTCATTATATCATAACAGGCACTTAAAAAAAAGAAAAGAAATATTGAGCCATTCCGCTTCTTAGCGCCGTCTTTATATACGGAAATGCTTCCGGAGTGTATGAGTGGAGGCGTGGCTGCATATATGGAACGTATTATTTATACGGTTTACATAAGAAGAAAACGGACAGGCCAATGTCCGGCGTAAGATATCCATCAGGGAATTCCCTGGTGGATATTTTCATTTTAGGGAAAAGCAGAATTTGTCGAAAAGGAGAGGACAATGTTGGAAACGATCTTGAATAATTTTCATCTGGAGAAGATCCTGTGGATCCTGCAAAAAAGGATTGCATACATTATGATCCTGGGGGTACTGGGAGGAATGGCAGGAGGCGCTTATGCATATCTGACCAACAGTACACTTTACCGGGCGGAGGTATCCTTCTATGTATACAGTGATCCGGACTACGTGTATGATTCTTCGGTCAATATCTCAAATTCCGAATTTACCCAGGCCAAGAATCTGGTACAGAGTTACATATTAATCCTGAAGAGTAACACGATCCTTCAGAAGGTGCTGGAGGAAGCCGGGCTGGATTACGGAACGGAAGCTTTGTCGGGAAGAATCGGTACCAGTGTGGTGGAAAACACGGCAGTGTTCTATGTCTACACTTATGACAGCGATCCTTACCGGGCCCTGGAGCTGGCCAATGCTATCGGCAGGGTGGCTCCGAAGGAGATCGGCCGGATCGTGAAGTCCGGTGGCATTGAGGTGATCGATTATGCCACACTGCCGGAAGCACCCTACAGTTCCACCAGTCTGGTCAAATATGCACTGGTGGGCTTTGCCGGATGCTTTGGGGCATCCTTTGTATTGTTTCTGCTGGCAGGACTGATGGATACCACGATCCGCAGGCGGTACGAACTGAAGCTGGCATTCCGGATTCCGGTGCTGGGAGATATTCCGCAGATCCAGGCGCCGGACCGGAAGAGTAAGCCCGTGTTGGTATTGGGGGAGAACAGCTCCTTTGCCGTGAAGGAATCCTATAATACCATCCGGGCAAACCTGCTGTTCACGGGAAAAGGAGAACGTTGTCCGGTCTATGCCGTCACCAGTGCGGATAAGGATGAAGGCAAGACTTTGAACAGTGTCAACATCGCCATCAGTTACGCACAGCTGGGTAAAAAAGTATTGCTCATCGACGGAGACATGCGGAATATGTCGGTGGCATCTCTGCTAAAGCTCCGGGGCAGACTTGGACTGAGCCAGTATCTGGCGGGATTGCGGGAGACACCGCAGATCGTGGAATACCGGCAGAATCTGGATGTGCTGGTGGGAGGAGAAAATCCACCGAATCCTTCCGAACTGTTGGGCGGAGAGCGGATGAAGGAGCTGCTTACGACGTTGCGTAGCCGGTACGACTGCATCATTATTGATCTGCCGCCGGTAGGAATTGTGACGGATGCCCTGCTATTGTCCCATGAAGTCACCGCCTATCTTCTGGTGGTGCGGGCCGGCGTCAGCCATATGAGCCGGGAAAAGTCGGCGGTGACACTGTTAGAGCAGGTGGATGCGGATATCTGCGGCATCCTGTTCAACGGCCTGCCGCCAAAATCTAAGGACTGTAACTACAGACTGCAGCAATACTGGCAGGAATATAAACAGCAAAATGGGGAAGCAGTTTGAAAAAAACCGGGAGGTCTTTATGAAAATATGTTTTGCCGCATCGTCGGGCGGCCACTTTGAACAACTGATGATGTTAAAACCGCTAATGGAAAAATACGAAAGTTTTGTAGTAACGGAGAAAACAGGCTATGAGGTGAAGACACCGGTGAAATGTTACTATCTGCAGCAGGTGAACCGGAGACAGTGGAGATGCCTTTTTTATCTGTTGAAAAATACCGTGGATTCGTTGCGGCTGTTGCATAAAGAACAGCCGGATGTGGTGGTCTGCACCGGAGTGCTGGCCATGATCCCGCTGTGCATGGAAGCCAAGCTCTCCGGCAGGAAGCTGATCTACATCGAGTCATTTGCCAAAGTGACTTCGGCCACACTGACGGGAAAACTGTTATATCATTATGCGGATCGTTTTTATGTCCAATGGACACAGATGAAGGAAATCTATCCGGATGCGATCTGCCTGGGGGGAATTTATTAGGATGATATTTGTAACGACCGGATCTCAGAAGTTCCAGTTCAATCGATTGTTACAAAGGATAGATCTGCTGATCGAGGAAGGCATGATAAGAGAGGAGGTGTTTGCCCAGATCGGAGTCAGCGATTATCAGCCAAAGCATTATGAATACTGCAGGTTTCTGGACAGAGAAGGCTTCACCGGGAAGCTGCGGGAATGCCAGATGGTCATTACCCATGGTGGAACCGGTGTGATCATCGGCGCCGTAAAACAAGGGAAAAAAGTGATCGCAGTGCCGAGACTTGCCAGCTACGGGGAGCATGTGGACGATCATCAGGTACAGCTGCTTCGGGAATTCGACGGAATGAACCTGATCTGTGCCTGTTATGACAGTGAGAAACTGGGGGATTGCATCCGGGATACCGGCAGCAGGGACTTTGCCGGATACCATTCCAATACCCGGAGGATCCTTAAGGATATTGAGAATTTTTTAATTGCGGAAGAGGGGGAAAACCATGGAAAACATTCAAAAATTTCGTAAAAAAGGGAAAAAACTGGGAGAGTATATGATGACGAAGCTGCGCCTTTTGCGGGATCAGAAAAAATATCGCTCCCGGGGAGTAACATTAAAATATATGCTGGACCGGGTGGATTCCCGGGATCTGATCATCGTTTTCAGCTCCTGCACCAGAAAAGGGATCCGGGCCAGATACAATTATGTCCGGACGTTAAAGGAAGTTCCCTGTAACAAGTTGTTTCTGTTGGATGATTTTGCGTCAGATCACAGAGGTTCCTTTTATCTGGGCAGCAATATGAAATTCGAGGAGGCGGTCGTTGTAAGGGAACTGATCGACCGGGTACGGGAGCAGACCGGAGCAAAACGCCTGATCTTCTGCGGTTCCAGCAAGGGCGGTTACACGGCACTGAATTTCGGACTGGACTATCCCGGAAGCTATATGGTGGTGGGTGGTCCCCAGTATTTTCTGGGACAAAGCCTGCTGGACACCGGGAATATTGAGGCGTTGAAGCATATTGCCGGACAGGTCTGTAAGGAAAAGGTCGAATTCCTCAATGAGTATCTTCCGAAAAAGGTGGCAGCCAACCGTTATGCGCCCTCCCAGAGGATCTATCTGCATTATTCCGACAGCGAACACACCTATGAGGAACATATCCGCTATCTGCGCCGGGATCTGGCGAAAAAGGGATACCGCTGCAGCGAGGACGTGGCACATTACAAGGAACACGGGGAGATCAGTCTGTATTTTCCGGAATTTTTATTACATAGTGTGGAGGAAATCTTATGCCGGCAGTCAGCGTGATCGTTCCGGTATACAATACGGAAAAATATCTGGAGGAATGCATTCGTTCCCTGACAGAGCAGACGTTGTCTTCACTGGAACTGATCTTCGTGGATGACGGTTCCACGGATGCTTCTCCCAAGATTCTGGAAAGATATCGTGCCAGGGATCCCGAACACATCCGGGTCATCACCCAGAAGAACGCAGGGCAGGGAAAGGCAAGAAATGTAGGACTTGCGGCTGCCACGGGAGAATATGTGGGATTCGTGGATTCGGATGATTATGTGGACAGGCGTATGTACGCGGCCATGTACACCAGGGCCGGTTCCGAAGAACTGGATCTGGTGGAATGTGATTTTCATTATCTGGAGGAAGACGGCAGAGAGAAGCGCTCTTACGGTTCGGCGGCTCCCTGGAACAAGCTGATCCGCAGGAGACTGCTTACGGACAACGATATATGGTTCCCGGAGGGGTATATCTATGAGGACACCTCTTTCTACCTGAAGTTACGTCCCTTTGTGAAAAAACAGGCGAAAATGCTGGGAGTCTATGTCTATCACCGGGACAGAGGGGATTCTACCATGAATGACAATAAAAGCAGACGGGTGGGAAATATTTTTCCGGTATTGCAGGATGCCTGTCGGTTTTACCGGGAAAAAGAACTGATGGATACTTATGGGAAAGAACTGGAATATTTCTGTATGAGGATCCTGTTGTGCAGTTCCATGGGGCGGATCTCCAGAGTGCGGGACCGGAAGCTGCGGAAATCTCTGCGGGAAGAGACTTTTGTGTTCCTTCGGGAAAATTTTCCGGAGTATCGGAAGAACCCTTATCTGGGCAATGGACTGAAAGGGCGTTATCTGCGGATCGCCACACCGGCATTGTGCGGGATCTGTGGGGGAACCATCGGCAGATGCAGGCCGGGAGGGTTACCGGGATAGAAAATGGCGGACAGAGAAAAGGGGAAAAATATGCGGATATCGGTAGCAATGGCCACTTATAACGGGGCCAGATTTATCACAGAACAGCTGGATTCCATCCGGCTTCAGAGCCTTCCGGTGGATCAGGTGATCCTGCGGGATGACGGTTCCTCGGATCAGACGCTGGAGATCGTACGGGAATATCTGGAGACTTACGAGTTGGCACCGGCATGGAGGATCACACAGAACGGAAAACGACTGGGGTATGCGGAGAATTTCCGGGCAGCGGTGGAAGAGACGGACGGTGATTATGTCTTTTTCTGCGATCAGGACGATATCTGGGAACCGGACCGGGTGGAAGATATGGTGAGCGAGATGGAAAAACGGAGAGAGATACTGGTGCTGGGATCGGAATTCGTACCGTTTACAGTGGATCCCGATGCTCCTTCTGTCAGCCGGAGCGTATTGAAAAGCTTCCGGGGGGACGGAAGCATGGAGCATGTTGCATGGAGTCCGGCCCATATTTTCATCGGCAGTGAGGGCTGTACCATGTGTCTGCGCAGAGAGTTCCTGGAAGAGACGAAGAAGTACTGGTATCCCGGGTGGGCGCATGATGAATATGCCTGGAAGTTGTCCCTGTGCATGGACGGCTGTTACATTCTGCACAGTGTTACGTTACGGCGGCGAATGCACTCGGGTAATGTATCCAAACGCAAGATGCGGGATCTGGACAGACGGATCGCTTTTTTCAGGGAATTGCAGAAGAGTCATGAAACCACTCTGCGGTTCGCCGAGGACTTTGGAATGCCGGAGGAAGCGAAGGAACTGTTAAGACGCAATATCCGGGCCACCACCCTTCGGATCGAGCTGATGGAACAGCGAAAATTGTGGAATATTGTGCCGCTTTTATGGAAATACCGGGATTGTTATCACAGCAAAAAATCTCTGCCGGTGGAATTTGCCATGGCAGTCAGAGGATGAGGCAATGAGCAGATATCTGGTGGAAAAAACGAAGACAACGGGGCAGGGCTGGCAGAGCAGCAACCGCTATTTTGAAAATTGTGGGGAGCGGAGTCTTGGACAGTTTTTGTCGGTTTCTTTTCTTGTGGCCTATTATATTTTACCACAGTATTTCGGAATCCGGCTGCCGGGCTTTGATCTGACGGCACAGCGAATGCTCATAACGATTCTGTGTCTCTTTCTGTTGAGCAAAGAATCCAGGAAAAAGATGTTCTGGGAAGGGGTGAGAAGCTGCAGATTGTGGCTTTTTATGGCAGGATATCTGGGAATCTGTTTCTATACGGCGGTACTGCGTTTTCACATAGGTACTTTTCTTTATCCGTTCATTGAATTATTGGGAGCTTTTCTGGTGATCTACGTACTGCGGGAGTATCTGGGAAGTGATGGATTTCTGGTGCTTTTCCGGCGGATGCTTTTGTTTCTGTGTGTGTTGGGACTCGTGGAGGCGGTCATGAGAAAGACACCCTTTGCCTATCTGGAGACCATCAGGGGACTTTATACCGGAGGCATGATCCGCTCCGGTGCCTACCGGATCATGGGACCGGCCAATCATTCTCTGGCGTATGGGCTGATCCTGATCTCCGGGTTACCATTATTGTGCATTGATGAGGAGAAACATTGCTTCACGCTGTTTCGGCATCTGCCTCTCCTGCTATTGGTGGTGGTTAATGTATTTCTTACGGGATCCCGCTCCACGCTGGCGGTCATGGGACTGGAGCTTTTGCTGTTGACCGTGCTGGCACCGGGAGAGCAGAGGAAGAAACTGTTATTTACCATAGTACCGGCCGGGCTTTTGATTCTGCTTCTTGCATTTTTATTCCCCAATTCTCCGCTGGGACATTATATTCTGTTGCAGCTTAGTACGGTGGTGGATGAGATGTTTGGAACCTCCTATGCCATCCGTTACGGGGTGGACAGCACCTCCCTTGCCAACAGCGCTTCCTACAGGGATGCCCTGCTGGATATTTTCACGGTGGACTGGCTGAACCCCTGGCTGGGGCAGGGCTCCGGATATCATTTCTCCTGGTATATTCCGGGAGGGGCCACGATCCACTCCATTGACAATTTCTATGTGGCCAATTATATCCGCTACGGGTATCCGGGACTGGTGGTCTACGGACTGTTGATCCTGCAGGCGGTGGGGGAGATGGTGCGATGCGGGATTCAAAAGAAGGACAGAACAATGTTAAGTCTGGCGCTTGCGGTCTGCGGGTACTTCTTAAATCTGTGGTGGATGGATACGCTGCAGACCATCAAGTATGCGTATCTTCCCATCGCACTGTTCCAGGTGATCTCCCGGGAAAAATGGGAAAATATGTCGGATTTGCAACACAAAGCGGTGCACAGATACATAAGGTAAATAGAGAGAAGAAACGAAAAAAGGAAACGAAAATGCGAAAAAGTTTTTGGCTGTTTGCAATAGTTCTGAGTATGAGTCTGGGGATACGGGCGCAGGCGGCACCCAGAGAGATCCCGGACCATTTCAATACCGGTGTGGATACAGATACAGAGCTGACGGAGATCCCGGAACCGGGGATTTACGGTGGAATCCAGTATAAGACCGGAGCCGGAGGACAGCTGGCACTGGATCTGGTCTACAGCAACAGACAGGCGGGGAATGAGATAGAGATCCGGAATATGGATTTTTCCCGGTATGCACTGTTGATGGTCAATGAGGGCAAAATTGTCGTGGAGACCACGGTGACTTTCCGGAACTGTAAATTCGATGCAGTCACTACCGGGCGGGAGGATGCCCGGATATCCTATGTGTTCGAAGACTGCACCCTGCGTAATTTTCAGGGAAGCAATGCCACGTTTACCCGGTGCCGTCTGGGTGGCAGCAGCGGAGATGCGTTGAATCCCTATCGCAATGTGACACTGAGAGATTGCTACATTGCGGATCTGGCACATCCGGACAGCGGGGATACAGTACATTCTGACGGGGTACAGATATTCGGATATCCTTCTCTTACGGCGGAGAATATTTCCTTCGACAACTGCAGATTCGAAGTACCGGCGATCCCCGGAGGGGGGAGCTATGTGAATGCCTGTCTCATGATTGCCCCGGAGAAGAGCGGTGCCAAAGGAATCTATTTCACAAACTGCATTCTCAACGGAGGCGGTTATGCCATCTACACACTGGTAAAAGACGGTTTTTCTCTGGAGAATGTGGTGCTGTGTAATATCTCGGTAGGGGATGCGGCCCGTTATGGAACCTTCTACCATCGCAATGTCACGGCGGGGGTCACCATGGAGAATATTTATACGACGGATACTTTGTATGTAGGCAGCAGATTCGTGGATGAAGAGGGCAGGATCCATTTCAGCGTGACCAACGATACGGCGCAGGAACGGAAGCTGATGATCGTGACGCCCAGACAGACCATAATACTGCCTGTTAAGGCGTGTCCGCCCTATGAGGACAGAACGGCGGATATGACCTTTGAGGATTTTCCCTTTGATATCGATGTGGTGGTGCCGGGGGCACAGTGGGCGGTATGCTATGACATCACGGACGGGTGCACACAGATCGCACTGTATGCGGAAAGGAAGAGATGATTATGACGGAAGTACTGTATATATGCCTGTGGTACAAAGATAAAAAGAGAACCTGGTCCGGAACGGCCTGGTCCCTGCGACAGGCCATGGAGTCTTATCTGCAGGTGCAGGATCTGGCACTTTCGGATCCTCTGTACCGCAAAATACTCCGGAGACTGCAGAGGAAGAAGGGACTGAACCCCGGGCCGGTCCTGCGGGACCGGCTGCGGCTGTCGGGGAGATATGCTGCGTGGAGACATCGGCACAGGACAGACGAAAAAATGCCTGTGTTTCAGTTTGGCGGCTGGCCGTCGGGAGCGCATTTGGCATCCTATCTCTATCAGGACCTTTCCATTTCCGCGATTCTGTGGCTGCAGAGGGAAGATCCGGTGGGCTATCGGTACTGCGAGTATGATCAGGTGCCGCAAAAGACGCTGGAACGCAGGGCGGCGAGACAATTGGAGCAATACCGGCAAAGTGAAGGGGTATTCACCATGAGCAGGTGGCTTTCGGAGTTCCTGATCCGGGAATGCGGGCTCCCCCGGGAAAAGGTCCATGCGGTGGGAGGCGGCATCAATGTGGATGCTGCAGGGATCCGCCCGGGATCAAAGGAGGGGCGGCGTATCCTGTTTGTGGGAAGGAATTTTGTGAGAAAAGGTGGTCCGTTGGTGGTACAGGCTTTCACAATCCTGCGGAAAAAATATCTGTGGTCAGCGGAGCTGTATCTGGCGGGGGCAAAGGAGTCGGACATCCGGGACGCTCTGCGGGAGAGGCAGATCAGGGTAGAAGAGGTGGACTGGCAGAAGATCCACCTGCTGGGAGATCTGGGGTCTGAAAAACTGACAGACTATTATAACCTGTGTGATGTCTTCTGTATGCCGTCTTATTTTGAAGCCTATGGACTGGTATTTGCAGAGGCACTTACTTATGGTCTGCCCTGTATCGGCAGAGATAAATTCGCTATGTCGGAGTTCATTGAGGACGGATGCACCGGCAGGCTTATTTCCGGGGAGGATGCGGAGGAACTGGCACTGGATCTGTGGGAAGTACTTCAGGATCCGAAATACCGGGAGGAAGTGGAACGGCGGAGGGAATGGTATCTGAGAGAGTATTCCTGGGACAAGGTGGCGCAGAGAATATGCAGTGTGATGGAGAAAAATGAGAGAGACAAAGATCAGTATCGTAGTGCCGGTGTATAACGCGGAAAAAGAATTACAGCGCTGTGTAGACAGTATTTTCCGGCAGAGCTTTTCCAACTGGGAACTGCTGCTTATCGATGACGGCAGCAGGGATAGCTCTTCGGCCTTGTGTGACAGGCTGGGGGCGCAGGACACAAGGGTCCGGGTCTGGCACAAGGAAAACGGCGGTGTCAGCAGTGCCAGAAATCTGGGGATCTGTAAGGCTGAAGGAGAGTATCTTTTTTTTACGGACAGTGATGATACCCTGTTCCCGGATACCCTGGCAACTTTATATCAAAAGGCAAAAGTATCCGGCGCGGATCTTTCGGTGTGCGGTTTTACATATCTGGTGGAACAGACGAAAGAATGTGTGGATAACCTTCCGGAAAAAGCTTTCTGCGGTGGAGGAAAAGAATATCTGGAGGAGCGGTTTTTATCGGACTTCCGGCGGGAATTTTTCAATCCGCCATGGAATAAGCTGATCCGCAGGGAATTGCTTCTGGAAAATGATATCCGCTTCGGAGAGGAATTTGCCATCTGTGAGGATATGGCTTTTTCCATGCAGGTGCTGGAAAAGAGCAAAGGGATCTGTGTGGTTCCGGAGTCGTTGTATTGTTATCACTATAAGGAAGCGGAGAATCTGGTGAACCGTTTTCATGAGAACTATTATGAGGCTTTATTGTATTTCCGGGACCGCACCTGGCAGTGCTTCCGAACGCTTCAGGCAAAGCAGGAACTGTATGCGGAGGTCAATGCCTGTTTCGTGGGGAAGAGTCTGATGTATCTGCATAAGATCTATAGAGATTCCGGCTATGAGGAAACCAGGAAATATGCGGAACTGAAACGGATCGGTGGTTCCCTGCCGCTGCAGAATGCCCTGCGGGAATACCGTGCCACGGGAAAGAGGCGCTTGCTGCGGGAGTTGCTCCTGCATAAGAGATTCCGGCTATTGGACAGTCTGTACCGGTGGCGGTAGGACAGGGGAAGGAGAGAGGATTGGAACTGACAAAACAGATCGGCGTATTGCGCAATCGAAAAACCTTGGACGGAAGAAAAGCAGACAGGAACAAAGTAAATCTGGAGTACTGGAATTTTAATGAGAATCTGGGGGATCTGCTGGCACCGGTGGTGACGCAGTGGATGTTGCACCGTCTGGGACTGGATCTGTCTAGAGAGGCGGCAAAGCCCTGCCATCTGATGACCATTGGTTCCGTGTTGGGACTGGGAGTTTTCGATGCGGTGATCTGGGGCAGCGGGGTCAATTCCTTCGCTCATGTGGGACGGGTGACTACACAAAAGGGATACCGGAAGCTGGATATCCGGGCAGTCAGAGGTCCGATCACCGCACAGGTGCTCCGGGAGAACGGATATACCTGTCCGCAGATCTACGGAGACCCGGCGATCCTGCTGCCTCTGATTTATCCCGGCAGACGACCGGAGAAAAAGAAAAAATATGTGGTGATCGACCATTACATGAAGCGGAAAACGACAGGAGATGACAGACTTTCCATACGAACCGGAGATTACCGGACCTTCCTCGACAAAATTCTGGAGGCGGAGGTGGTATACTCGTCTTCGTTACATGGGATCATTCTGGCGGAGAGCTATGGGGTCCCGTCGGTATTCCTTCGGCAGGGGATGGAGGAAGAGATGCTGAAATATTATGACTGGTACTTTGCCACCGGCAGATATGAGGTGCGCTCGGCAACATCCCTTGCGGAAGCAAAGGAAACAGAACCCATGAAATTGCCCGAACTGGAAGAACTGAGGGAGGGACTGCTACAGAGCTTTCCCTATGATCTGTGGATCGGCCAGAAAGCCGGAAGGAGAAAGTGTGAATGAAAAGGACCCGAAATGCCGTCAGAAATGTGATCTTCGGAGGACTCCTGAAGGGGTATCAGATTCTGGTTCCTTTTATCATGCGCACGCTGCTGATCCGGTATCTGGGAATGGAATATCTGGGGCTGAACAGTCTGTTTACTTCCATACTGCAGATCCTGAATCTGGCGGAGCTGGGAGTAGGGAGTGCACTGGGCTACAGTATGTATGCTCCCATCGCGGAAGGAAAGAAGGACGAGATCTGTGCTCTGTTGTCATTGTATCGCAGATATTACCGCCTGATCGGTCTGGGGATCTTTCTGGCCGGAATAGTGCTGCTGCCGTTTCTGCCATCGTTGGTGAAAACGGACAGTATTCCGCCGGATGTGGATTTGTATGTATTGTATCTGCTGCATCTGGGAGCCTGTGTCATCAGTTACTGGCTGTTTGCGTATAAAAACAGTCTGCTGGCAGCTCATCAGCGAAGTGACCTGGCAAATAAGGCGGATCTGGCGGTACGGACGCTGCAGTATCTTATACAGGCCGGGCTGCTGGTGGGCTTTCGGAATTATTACTGGTATCTGCTGGCGGCACTGGGAGCACAGATCCTGACGAATCTGTGTACCGCACTGGTGGCACAGAAAAATTATCCGGATTATGTCCCAAAGGGACAGGTGGAAGAGCAGACCAGGCAAAAAATCCGGGGCAAGATCAAGGACCTGTTTACCTCCCGGGTGGGGGTGGTCATTGTGAATTCCGCGGATACTCTGGTCATTTCGGCATTTTTGGGACTGACGGTGCTGGCAGTCTATCAGAATTATTATTACATCGTTACTTCCGTTATTGGTCTGGTAGGGGTGCTTTTCACCTCCACTCTAGCCGGGATCGGCAATAGTCTTCTGACCGAGAGCCGGGGGAAAAATTATGCGGACTTCTGTAAATTTACACTGTTGATCGCCTGGATCGCAGGACTTTGCACCTGCTGCCTGCTGTGTCTGTTGCAGCCCTTTATGAAACTGTGGATCGGAGAGGCAGGCATTTTGCCCGGACAGATCGTGATCTGTCTGTGTGTATATTATTTTATCTACGAGTTCAACCAGCTGTTCAATGCCTACAAGGATGCCGCCGGGATCTGGCACAGAGACCGGTTCCGGACACTGACAACGGCAGGAGTGAATCTGGTCCTGAATCTTCTGCTGGTGAAACCTATGGGGCTGTACGGAGTGATCCTGTCTACGGTAGTTGCTACGCTCATCGTAGGAATGCCGTGGCTGATACATAATCTGTTTACGACGTTGTTTGACGGAGAGGACCGGCAAAGCTATCTGGGGACACTGGTCTTCTATGGAAGCGTAACATTTTTAAACTGTATGCTGACCGACCGGGTATGCAGTCAGATACCGGTAGAAGGAATCCGGGAATTATTGGAGCGGGCACTGGTATGTCTGCTTGTGTCCAACGGCATTTTTCTGTTGTGTTACGGAGGCCGGAAGGATTTCCGGGCCCTGTTGGCAATGGGGAAGAGATTTCTGCCTGAAATACCTCATGATAAAGCGGCTTCGGGAAATGACCGATCCGCAGAGGAAACCACAAAGTTTGCAGATTACGGAAAGGTGGGAGCTTTCTATGAAGATTGCAGTAGCGGGAACCGGGTATGTGGGATTGTCCATGGCAGTTCTGCTGGCCCAGAATCATGAAGTAACGGCGGTGGATGTGATACCGGAGAAGGTAGAGTTGTTACAAAAAGGGAGATCACCTATCCGGGATAAAGAGATCAAAGAATATCTGTCAGGCGGCAGGCTGCATTTGCAGGCTACCCTGGACGGAGAGGTGGCTTACCGGGATGCGGAGCTTGTGATCGTCTCCACACCGACGAACTATGATCCCGGAATTCACTTTTTTGATACCGGTTCTGTGGAAACGGTGGTGGAGACAGTACGGAGGGTGAATCCTGACGCGGTGATCGTGATCAAGAGTACGGTGCCGGTGGGATATACAGTGTCTCTGATGGAAAAATATCACACGGACAGGATCCTGTTTTCTCCGGAATTTTTGCGGGAAGGGCATGCACTGTATGACAATCTGTATCCTTCCCGGATCATTGTGGGAGCAGACACAAAGTCCGTTGAAATGGCGGAGTATGCAAGACGGTTTGCAGAGCTTTTGCGTGAGGGTGCAAAAAAACAGGAGATCCCCATACGGATCATGGACCCTACGGAAGCGGAGGCGGTAAAACTGTTTGCCAATACCTATCTGGCGCTCCGGGTCAGTTTTTTTAACGAACTGGACACTTATGCGGAGATGCGGAACTTAAGCAGCCGCAGTATTATCGAGGGTGTCTGCCTGGATCCCCGGATCGGGATGCAGTACAATAATCCCTCTTTTGGCTACGGAGGATACTGTCTGCCGAAGGATACGAAGCAGCTACTGGCCAATTATGAGAACATTCCCCAGAATCTGATCCAGGCCATCGTGTCCGCCAACAGTACCCGCAAGGATCATATCGCGGACAGTATTCTGGAGAAGGCGGGATTTTATCAGGGAAGTCAGGGTAGAGGCGGTGTACCGGGGCAAAAGGTGGTCATAGGAATCTATCGGCTTATCATGAAGTCCGGCTCCGATAATTTCCGTCAGTCCAGTATCCAGGGCGTCATGAAACGGATCCGGGCCAAAGGGGCACAGATTTTGTTGTACGAGCCGGAACTTTCGGAGGATGATTTTTTCGGAAGCCCGGTCATACGGGATCTGGAAGCCTTTCAGCGGCAGTCGGATGTGATCGTGGCCAATCGTTATCACAGAGATCTGGAGAATGTCCGGGAGAAGGTATACACCAGAGATATTTATTACAGGGACTGAGTGAGGGAAGAAATGGATACAGAGAAAAAAACGGGGGAACGAATAGGAATCACGCTGGCACTGTTAGCATGTGTGGGATTTTCCGCTTTTCTGATCTGGCTGCAGCAAAGCCAAGAGAATGACAGACAGCAGCTGACACAACAGGTACAGGACAGCGGGCAGCGGGAAGAACAGACGGAAGGAAGCAGGCAGATCGAGATCCGGAGTCGTGTTACACGGAGCAAAACAGGGGATCAGCCGGTATTTTCCCTGCCGGGAGGGTTTTATCCGGAGGATATTACGGTAGAGATCGCTGCACCGGCGGGAAGCAGTATCTATTATACACTGGATGGCACGGTGCCGGATCCGGAGAACGGAATTCTCTATGAGGCACCGGTGGAGATAACGAATGTCTGCGGCAGTCCCAATGTCTACTCCGCCATTTCCACAGTGTCAGCCTACCAGGACTATGCGCCGTTTAATGACGTGGACAAAGCGGTGGTGTTACAGGCAGTGGCAGTAGATGCCGGAGGCAGGACAAGTAATGTCACCTGCGCCAGCTATTTTGTGGCTATGGAGGCCAGAGCAATGTACCGGGATCTGCCGGTGTTGTCGCTGACTGTGGATCCTGTGGAGCTGTTTGATTATTTTGGCGGCAATTATGTCACAGGTGTGGATTATGAGAATGCGCTGGCGGCGGATGACCTGCGGTTTGATTCTGCCAATTATTACCGGGGTGGAGAGATGAATGCCCATGTGGAATACTTCGAAGCGGACAGATATCTGACTTATGAGGGGGAGGTAATTTTAAGTTTGCGGAAGGACGGAAATCTGGATTACGGGCAGAAAAGTTTTCTTATGACGGGAGCGGATCCGGTGCCGGAGAGCAGTTGTGAGCTGTATGAGCTTTTCCGGGACGGCACGTTTCTTCTGTACGGGGGCGGCACGGATCATGTGGCCAAGAACAGACAGGTTTTAGAGGAACTGCTGTTAAAAGAAATCACGGATTTTACGCTGGAAGAGCGGAAGGGCTGTCTGGTGTTTGTGGACGGGGAGTTCTGGGGATTGTATCTGGTGGGCAGGGTAAATACGGCGGAAACCTTTGCCCGAAGAGCCGGCGGTTCCCCGGAAGAAATTCAGGTCATAGAGAACCGCTATCCCTCCCAGATCGCTCCGGAATACGGAGAACTGTACCGGCTGGTGACCGAGGGGAATACTTCCGGACACGGAACGTATCAGAAGATCCTGGAGCAGATGGATCTGGAAAGCTATCTGGATTATTACTGTGCCAATCTCTATTTCGGTAATTCGCAGTTTGACTCTTTTTCCACCACTTTGTGGCGACGGGCAGGAGAAGGAGAGACGGGAAAATGGCACTGGGAATTCTCGGATGCCACGGATACTCTGGGACGGAATAAGGTCAGTAATTACAGTGTGAATACTTATCTGTGTCCGGGGGTGGCAGAAGATCTGTTTTTACAGGGATTGCTGAAAAATAAGGACTTTCAGACAGCGTTCCGGCAGAGAATGCGGGAATACGTGGAAGAACTGACGAAGGAAAAGGCAGAAGAGTATCTGACACCGCTTCTGGAAACTTACCGGGTGGCAGTGACAGCCACGGCGGAGCGCTACGGCCTGCGACAGACAGAGGAAGGATATCTGGCTGACGGGGATACGATTCAGGAATATTTTGCCTCACGGGGAGAATATATTCTGCGATATACGGAAGAGCTTATAACGCTTGTGGATCAGACGGAGGCTCCTGACGGAGTACAGGAAACGGTCACGGAAAGCGTACCTGAAGAATAAAGGGAAAGGGGACTACGTATGGAAACAATGGCAGAATATCTGGCGGAACTGGTAAAGGCCGGATTGGAGGACAGAAAGGCGGCGTCTCTGCCAGAGGGAGTCTCTGTAAGGGAGATTGTAAAGATTTCAGAGGAGAACCATATGGATTATCTGCTTTTGGGAGCCTTGTTAAAAACAGATGGGCTTTCGGAGGAAGAAAAAGGGCTTTTGCGGGAAAAAGTACTGGGAAGCATGCTTTTTACCGGTATGCAGCTGCAGGAATTGAAGAAGCTGGAGGAACGGATGGAACAGGCAAAGATTCCCTGTCAACCCATGAAAGGAGCCCGGATGAAATTCTATTATCCGTCTTCGTTTCTGCGGGAAATGAGTGATATTGACATTCTGATCCACGGAGATTTCATGGAGCAGGCGGCAGTGGAACTGGAAGCCATGGGGTATGTCCTGCAACAGAAGATCAAGCATCATGATATCTATCGGAAAGCACCGGGAATCGTGGTGGAGGCGCACAGAGCCATGTATGACCGGACAGTGGACGAGAGGCAGTATGCCTATTTCTCGGATCTGTCCCGGGCGGTGCTCAGAAAGGGTTTTCTGTATGTGTATGATTTTGAGGCGGAAGATTTCTATATTTACATGATGGCTCATATGGCAAAGCATTTTTACAAGAGAGGCTGTGGTATCCGGAATCTGGTGGACATTTATGTGTTTCTGGAAAAATTCGGTGGGGAAATGAACGCAGACTATCTGCAAAAGCAGTTTGCGGGATTGGGACTGACGGCATTTACGGAGCATATGGAGAAGCTGGCCCGGATCTGGCTGCAGGGAGAGCCCGGTGAAGCGTTTTATCAGCAACTGTTTGACTATATGCAGGGGTGTGGAATCTATGGCAAGGATGAAAACGGTATCTGGAACCGGTTCTGCGATGCGCAGCCGGAGAAGGGAGAAAAGGGCCGAGATGCCCTGAAACGCTGGTACTGGTTCCCTCCTTATGAATATATGGTGTTGTATTACCCGTGGCTTTCGAGAAATCCCGTTGCGGGAAAATTTCTGCTTCCGGCAGCCTGGGGAATCCGGGCCGCTCGGGGTGTGGTCTGCGGCCGGGGAAAATACAAGCGGGAAATGCTGCGGCAGATCGATGCATCACAGATCGGTGTAAGACAGGATATCTACCGCAGACTGCAGTTACATTTTCATTAGTCTGTTCCATTGAAATATTTATAAGGAGTGTAAGAAAGCCATGAAAAGTCCGTCAGGGTTTCTTTGGAAGAACCCATGGAAAAAAGAAACCTTACTTACCTATTATTATTCGGCGATCTTCCGCATGCAACTGCTGCTCCTGCCGCCGGGGAAACTGCGGAAGGGCTGGGGCAGAGAAAACGAAGAATCCGCAGGAACGGCATCCCGGGAAGGATACCGGCAGGCGGCGCGTATCGCCCGGATCGTGGGAAAGGTCTGTGATAAGACTCCCTGGGAGAGTAAATGTCTGGTGCGGGCGCTGGCGGCCCAGAGACTGTTGTACCGACAGGGACTTTCTTCCACCCTGTATCTGGGGTGTGGCATGGAAGAAGGTAAAATGGTGGCCCATGCCTGGCTGCGTTTTGGGGAAATGTATGTGACCGGAGGGGACGGCGGCGGATATACTACCGTGGCCCGGTTCTGTAAGGAGGCTTCCGGAAAGAGGGGATAAGTATGTCGGCAATCTGGGGAATTGTGGATCTGAGTGCGGCGCAGTCAGAGGCACAAAGAAAAAATCGTGCAGGGAACCTGTGGGAAGAGGCTCTGCGGATGCGGCAGGCCTATAGGACGAGCTGCCTGGACCGGATACAGGAAAAAAGGGAGGCAACCTATTATCTGGCCTGCGGGGTACAGGATGTCACAAGGGAAGCTGTGGAAGAAAGATTCCCTTATGAAAGAAAGGGAGAGCGCAGAAGTCTGTTCGTGGCGGATGTGATCCTGGATAACCGCGGAGAACTGGTGCAGCGGTTTGGAGGCATCCGGGATCTGTGCAGCCATCCGGACGGGGAAATTCTGTATGAAAGCTTTTGCAGCCATCCGGAGGAAACGCTTGCCGTGGCCAGAGGAGCCTATGCCTGTGCGTATCTGGAGCCGGGGAAGCGGAGCCTGACTTTGTTCAATGATGCGGTGGGAAACCGTTCGGTCTATTATTTTCAGGAGGAAAAAAAGGTCTATTTTTCCACGCTGCTTGCGGGGATCACCTGCGAACGGGAGAACTGGAAGGAAAATACGGGCTGGTTTGACCGGTTCTATACCATCCGGGATCTGCGGGCGGTGTCGGAACCCAGAGAGACACCCTATGCGGGGATCCTGCGACTGGCTCCGGGAGAAATTGTGGTATTTACTGAAGAAGGGGTGCACAGAAGGGATTACTGGGATCCCTTTGCGGGAAGGAGGATCCTGCGGGGGAAGACGGAAGCAGGGTACCGGGAGCTGGTGACCACGGTGTTCCGGCACTGCGTGGAGGATGTGATCCGGGAAGGCCGGGGTGGAAAAGAAACAGGAATTCTGTTAAGCGGCGGGCTGGACTCCAATGCGGTGGCAGCTTATGCAGCACCTTACCTTGCTGCCAGAGGAAAGAAACTGTATTCCTTTACTGCGGTGCCGGAGGAGAAGGAAAGAGCACGGATCCCGGGACAATACGCTGTGGAGGATGAGAGAAGCAGTGTGGAACTGGTGCGGAGATTTCACGGGAATCTGGAACCGGAGTATCTGGTGACCAACCGGGGAGATCTGCTGGCGGAGAACCGGAGGCTGTGGGAAGTTCTGGAAGTTCCCTGTAAAGCGGTACTGAATCTGCCCTGGATGTATGAAAGTTATCGTCTGGCAGCTCAGAAAGACTGTGGGATCCTGCTGTCGGGACAGTACGGAAATATTACCATATCCTATGGGGATTTTCGAAGCCTGTTCCTGACACTGTTACATCAGGGAAGAATCAAAGAACTGGTGCGGGAGATCAATGTCTACAGCAGAAAATACCGCAGGAGCCGCAAGTGGATCTGGTGGGATCTTCTCACGGCGGAAGCCGGTGGGGATCATGAAGCGGTGTCCCGGTATATGTATGACAAAAGTGCCTTGCGGCAGATCGGAGAATATGAAGTAAAGCTGTCTCTGGCCACCGGAGTGGTGCCCAGAGATCCCACCAGAGACAAGCGGCTGATCGCACTGGTGCTAAGTCTCCCGGCGGAACAGTTCACCCATGCCGGGCAGGAGAGACGCCTGGTTCGGCAGTATTTACAGGGGAAGATCCCGGAAGAGATCCTGGCGGATGAATTCCACAAGGGAAGACAGGGCGTGGGAAGTGAGGAACTGCTCGCCTTGCAGTGGGAACGGATCTGTGAGGAACTGTCGGGGATTCCGGGTGAGACGATGTCCGGGGAAAACGGGCACTCAAAAGCAGACATGGTGCGTGGCTTTTATGTGGGCCTGGCACAGGAATATCGGAGAAGGTTTGAGGTATGATGGAATATTTTTACAGAATCTACGGACTGCGGGTGCAGTCGCAGATCCCCTTTTCGGAGGCAGTACCGGAGACGGCGGGAGAGGCAGAGGTAAAAATTGTATTCGGAAGGATGCCGGATTTCCTGCTGGAAGCGGGACAGAAGGGCTACGGGACCTGGACAAACGGCTTTGTATCGGCCTGGTTCCGCATCCGGGACGGAACACAGGTCTATGTGGAAGGGGGCAGCAGGATCACCGTTGAGCTTTCGGAGGAACCGCAACTGCTTGTGATCACTTCCCTGTTGCTCAGTGCCGGGATGGCACTGGTCTGTCTGCAGAGGGGGGAACCCTTTTTTCACGGAAGTGCATTGTATACCGGGGAACAGGCCATTTTACTCTGTGGGGAGAGCGGGGCCGGGAAGTCTACGGTGGCCATGGAATTGTTGCAAAGAAAGCTTGGATTTCTGGCGGATGACACAGTGAGGGTGCATCCGGGAACTATGGGGATGCTGGCGGAGCCTTCCTACCCGCAGCAGAAGCTTTGTCGTGATATGGCACTGAAATGCGGGAAGCCGCTGGAAGAACTGATCTATATTGACGAAGAGAGGGACAAATATGCCTGGCGCAGACAGGATTGCTATCGGAAAGAGGCGGCGCTCCTCGGGAAGATTTTTTTGCTGCGAAAGGATGCTGTGGCCGGGTGGCAGGATGCGGTGCAGAATACCGGGGAAGAGGCAGTGAGTATCCAAAAGCTCACCGGGCAGAAAGCACTGGAGACTTTGAGCAGCCAGTTGTATCTGGCGGATACCTACCGGTACAGTACCGGGATTCCGTATCCTTTGATGAAACAGTTGGTCCGGATCGCAGGGCAGGCCGGAATCTATGAAGTGATCAGGCAGTCGGACAAGGATACACTCCACGAGGTCGTAACGAAAATCTTACAGTTTTGTTAGAAAGAGGGTATTTTTACAGGGAAATTATTATAATCAGAAATGTAAGAAATCATAAAAATGTAATAAGGAGGAATGGAAAATGAAAGCATGGAGTCAGCCCGAAATGGAGGAACTGAACGTAAGAGCAACGGCTTACAGCCCTAAGGGAGGTCTGATCGAGGACGGCGTTTACCAGTCCGATGACGGTAAGTATACTATCCCCACTTACGGTCCTTCTTCCGGCAATTCCGGAGAACCTACCGTAGACGTACAGTAGTTTTCGGACTGTATGAGAGGAAAATGCCAGAATGGATCAGGGAAGCTCATGGTTACATGGGCTTTTTTGGTGTATATGATGAGTCCGCCTGCTCGATTAACAGACGGAGACAGAGCGTGTAAAAGAAGGGAGAACAGAAAATGGACAAAACGGCAAAAATCCGAATGAAAGCGAAAAGGAATGTGACGGACCTGGCGGGAGAAAAGGTCATGGTGGATTTCGAACAGGGGAAATATTTCTGCATCAAAGGTGTGGGAAACGACATCTGGGATATGCTGGACGGGCAGGAAGGCGAAGACGGCATAACGGTGGAGGCTATCTTACATAAACTGATGGAAGAATATGAAGTGATGGAAGAGGTGTGTGAAAAAGAGGTGCTGGCATTTCTGGAAAAACTGGAACAGGCAGGGATCCTGGAAGAGGTGTAGACACATATGGGAAAAATAAGAGGAAGAGATTATATTTCCTGGTTGTGGCAATATACCGCTCCCTATGCGGGCAGGATTGGTCTGTTGTTATTGTTTGGGCTGTTGGAGACTTTTGCCTCGCTGGCCATGGTGCAGATCACCAAGGAGATCATTGATCATGCCACAGTGGGAAGCGGTTTCGGACGGCTGCTTACGGGTTATGTGCTGCTGTTATTGGGAATGCAGGGAATCTCGGTGTTGTCGACACTGCTTACTGCACTGGTAACGGAGCGGTTTTCCTTCGGGATCCGACGGCAGATCTATGAGAAGATCCTGCATTCTGGCTGGCGGGAAGTGACGGCCTATCATACCGGTGATCTCATGACAAGACTGACCAGCGATGCGGGAAATGTGGCGGACGGTATTGTGGGGACGATCCCCAATATCTTACAGCTGGGGATCGAGTTGGTACTAGTGTTTTGTATGTTGTTTTATTATTCCCCGCTCCTTGCGGTGTTTGCCCTGCTGGTGGCACCGGTGGCAGCCCTGTGCTCCTGGTGGCTGGGAAAACGCCTGAAACGGTTACAGCGGAAAGTGCAGGAGAGTGAGTCGGAATACCGTTCCTTTTTGCAGGAAAGTCTGGCCAACCTTCTGATCGTAAAGGCTTTTACCGGAGAGGACCGGGCGGTGGAGCGCCTGACAAAGCTACGGGAGGAACGGTTCTACTGGGTATACCGCAAGACCGGACTGGGAACCGCCAGTTCCACGGTGATGTCACTGGCTTTTCAGGGAGGATATCTGACAGCATTTTCCTACGGGGCATGGCAGCTGTCGAGACAACAGATCACCTACGGTACTATGTCGGTATTTCTGACACTGGTGAACCGGGTACAGGCGCCGATCCTGGGACTGGCCCAGCAGATTCCCCGGATCATTGCCCTGTTGACTTCCGCCGGGAGGATCATGGAGTTACAGAGAATTCCCGGGGAGCAAAGGGCAGCCGGAGAGATCCGTGGATGGGAGATCGGAGTGGAGCTTCGAAATGTATGCTTCGGATATACCAGGGAACCGGTGCTGAAACGGGTGAATCTGAAGATCTGTCCGGGAGAATTTGTCGCCATTGTAGGAGAGTCCGGTATCGGCAAGACAACACTGATCCGCATTCTGATGGCCTTTCTGGAAACGGGAGCGGGAACGGTGGATTTCTACAATGGCAGCGGACAGAGGCAGGAGACCGGAGCTTTCGTCCGGAAGTTTATTGCCTATGTCCCCCAGGGGAATACTCTGTTCAGCGGAACCGTGAGAGAAAATCTGCAGATGGGCAGAGAAGATGCTTCGGAGGAAGAATTGTGGGCGGCCCTGAAACTGGCTTCCGGAGAAAATTTTGTCCGGTCACTGCCGGAGGGGCTGGATACCGTCATCGGGGAAAGAGGGCATGGCCTGTCGGAAGGACAGGCGCAGCGGATCGCCATTGCCAGAGCCTTTTTGCGGAGAGCACCGTTTCTGATCCTGGATGAGGCCACCTCGGCGCTGGATGAAGCTACGGAGGTCGCTGTATTGCAGGGGCTCCGGGCATTAGAACCGAGACCCACCTGCCTGCTTATCACCCACAGGAAGGGTGTTTTAAAATATTGTGACAGAGAACTTTGCATCCGGGAAGGGAGTGTGACGGAAGAATGCAGTACCACTACTATCTGTACGGCATGAGGGTAACAGCGGATCTGGACTTTGTACAGCTGGATCCGGTACGTTTACCGGAGGATGACAGGGACTTCGGACTGGAAAAGGTCCGGATCCGGGCGATGGACGAAGAGGAGGAAGCACAGTTTCGGAAAGAACACGGAGACTGCGTCTGCGGAAGTTTTTTGGGTACAGAAAAAGGCTGGTTGTGTAATCGTACGCTGGCCATGAGTGTGGAGCGGGGACAGGTGATCCGGTATCACATCCGGAAGGGAGGAGATCCCGGAGCGGTACGAACCTATCTGCTGGGCTTTGGAATAGCAATGCTCAGCCTTCAGCAGGGAAAACTTCCCATACATTGCAGTGCGCTGGCAACTCCGGAAGGTGGTGCGATCCTGATCGCCGGAGAGAGTGGCGCGGGCAAGTCCACACTGACGGCAGAACTGCTGAAACGGGGGTATCGTTTTCTGGCAGACGATATGGCAGTGGTGGACATTTCCGGAAAAGAAGGGGTGTGGGTGTATCCGGCTTTTCCTTATATGAAGCTGTGCAGGGATGTGGTGCTGAGGCAGGGATATCCCCCGGAAGAACTTTTGTATATTGATGAAAAAAAGGACAAATTTCTGGTGCCCTGTACCGGGGTATTTCAAAGGGAAAAGGCCAGACTGGAACGATTTGTTTTTCTGGGAATCCGATGGAAAAAAGAGGCGGAAGATAAGTCCGGGAAGATAAAAGCAGAAAAAATCACAGGCCCCGACAGCATGATCGTGTATAAAGACAATCTGTTCTTAAGACATCTGTGGAAAAAACAGGATCCGGGAATGGAAATCTGGCAGAACTGCCTGAAAATAGCGGAGCAGATACCGGTCTTTTGGATAAGGAGACCGGCAGCAGGTGATTCCACTGCCGAGGTGGCAGCGGAAGTACACGCACTGCGAAACGTCGTGTCAGCTTAAGAACTCTTCCGGTTCCTCAGAAGGCTGCGGGGGCTGACAGTCGCCGCCACCGGGATGGTGTCCGGGATGATGTCCTCCTCCGCCGGGATGTCCGGGGTACCAGGGAAACCATCCACAGGCGGTCTCGGATACCTTCAGTTCCATCAGTTCAGGTTGTGTCCAATGCTTCATAAGAATTCTCCTTTCCGTCTGCCTTATGCAGAGATGTACACGGGGAAAGTCCCTGTGTGACTACAGCATAGGGAACACAGGGGCGGAAGTAAAGAAATGTATCATGATTGTAAGAATTTTGCAGGAAGTGTCACAGAAAAGATACTGCCTGCACCGGGGGCATTTTCGCAGGACACGGTTCCGCCGTGACGTTCTGTGATCGTCTTTACAATGGCCAGTCCCAGACCACTGCCGGTGGCAGAACCGGGAGTTCTGGCGGAGGAGACGGTGTAGGTGCGGTTAAAGATCCGCTCGAGGTCCTCCGGCGGAATGCCGGGCCCCTCATCGGTCACGGAGATCCGGAGAGAAGTAAGGTCAGCGGAAGGCGCGGCAGACAGAGTGATTTTCGTTCCGGCGGGAGCATATTTTGCGGCATTGCCGAGCAGATTGTCCAGAATCCGTACCAGTTTTCCGGAATCTGCAAAAAGGGTGGCATGGAGATCCTGCGGTACAGATAAACAGAGAAGATGACCGGCATAGTGGCTGTCCGGAAGTGCGGTATAGAAATATTCTTCCAGAAAGGCCGGGGCATCCAGTTCCTGAAAGGAAAAGGCGTGGGAAGGATCCTCCAGAGTGAACAACTCATACATATCCCGGATCAGATGTTCCAGTGTCGCAGTCCGGTGATCGATCAGGGTGAGGGCACCTTCGATATCCTGTGCAGACAGAGACTGTCCGGAAGTAAGATAATCCACGGCACTGCGGATGGCAGTGAGGGGAGCCCGCAGATCATGGGAGAGATTGGCCAGCATTTCCGTACGTTCCTGTTGCAGGTGCTGCAGGGAGCGATTGCTGGCATTTAGCTGCGCGGTGATTTCCAGCAGCCTGCGGGACAGTTCTTCCACGGTCTCCTGTTCGAGAGAGGGAGAACGGAAAGCGGGGCGGGAATTTTGTGCCATGGTCAGATACCTCCTTTCAGAAAACGATACCCTTTGGACCAGACGGTTTCGATGCGGTTCTCCAATTCGTAATTGCCCTCAAAACGTTTGCGGAGACGGCTGACATTGACCATAACGCTGCGTCTGTCACTTTCCCGGTAGACACCGAAGAGAGCCGTGCCCAGTTCCTCAAAGGTGATGTCCCGGTCCGGGTGTTCTGCCAGATACAGCAGGACTTCATATTCCCGGTTGGCGAGACACAGATCCTGTTCCCGGTAGAAGGCCTTGTGGGCTACCCTGTCGATGGAAAGATTTCCGATCGTCAGTACCAGATCGGAGGAAGCCTGCGCCAGTTGTCTGCGTCTGCGGATCAGGAGGTCCACCCGGGCTTTCAGCTCCCGGAGACTGTAGGGTTTGACCAGATAATCGTCCCCGCCGCAGGTAAGTCCCCGGATCACATCTTCCTCGGAACTTCTGGCAGTGAGAAACAGGATCGGCACAGAGGAAAAAGAGCGGATGTAACGGCACACCCGGTAACCGTCGGCTTCGGGCAGCATAACATCCAGTAAGATACAATCCGGAAGATTCTTTCGAATGGATAAGACGCCTTCCCGGGGGGAGATGGCAGTATACACGGTGAATCCCGCACCGGTGAGATATTTCTGATTGATCGCCAGCACTTCGGCATCATCATCGATCAGCACAAGCTTGAACATAGTATTATCTTACCTCCTTTGCTGGTGCTATTTTAGCATGGGGGAAAAACGATTGTCACCAAAGGAAGGTCGACAGAGAGAGACAAAGGACAGCGGAAAACGACAGACCGGATGAAAAAGTGACACGAGAAGGGGGAGAAAAATGAATCGGTCAAATACGAGTGCAAATAAGGATATCGGACACATAGTAAAGGATATGCTGCGGCTTCTGGTGGCTTATGGAGTGGCTGTGTTATTTATGGGAAGAGCATGGAGCCTTCGGACACTTGGGGGTATGACAGGACTGGCAGCGATATTCGTGCTGCTTTATGTATTGGGAAAGGAAGAGCAATATCTGTATAATGTGACCCTGTTCGGTTATCCGGACAGGATACAGCGGCGCAGAACAGGATCGTTTCTGGTGGCAACAGCGGCAACCGTGGTCCTGCTGCCATACATTACAGAGGATCAGAGGGGATATTTTCTGTTTCTGATCCTGGCGTACAGTCTGGAAAGCGTACCGTTGCTGCGACACGGCAGATGCTGCAGAGACATGGAAAGAAATCGCGGGGAAGTGCCGCGTACCGCATTTGTGGGAAGAAGGGCGCAGTACAACAAGTTTCGGTATTTTTTGAAGAAGACCAGCATCCCCTTGGAGCTTGTGGGGTATATTGCGGCATCGGCACAGGAACTGGCACAGATTTCAGAAGGAGATGCAGGAGAATATCTGGGAAGTCTGGAAGATCTGGAAATGCTGATCCGCCGGTACCATCTGGATCAGATCTATATTCTGCAAAAGCGCGAGGAACAGCTTTTTTCCATGCAGAAATATGTGGATCTGTGCATTGATATGGGGGTGACGGTACGGATGGTGGTGGATTTCTATAAGAGGCGCAGAGCCGACAGCTATGTAAGCTGTGTGGGAACCTATCCGGTCATCACCTACCATACGGTGACGTTGAATACCGGAGAACAGGTGATAAAACGGATCATGGATGTGGCAGGAGGCCTGGCAGGGATCGTTTTGTTTTCTCCGGTGATGTTATTGGCGGCGCTGGCCATTAAGCTGGATTCCCCCGGTCCTGTGATCTTCCGGCAGATCCGGGTCGGGAAAAACGGCAGGACATTTCAGATCTATAAATTCCGCAGCATGTATGTGGATGCGGAAGAGAGAAAGTCAGAGCTGCTGTCGCAAAATGAGATCGCCGGGGGCGTAATGTTCAAGATCCGGGAGGATCCCCGGATCACCCGGGTGGGCAGGATCCTGCGGAATTTAAGCATTGATGAGCTGCCACAGTTTTTTAATGTGTTGGGAGGTTCCATGAGTCTGGTGGGAACGAGACCGCCGACCCCGGACGAGGTGGAGAAATACGGCACAAGGCAGTGGCGGCGGATCAGTATCAAGCCGGGCTTGACGGGCATGTGGCAGGTGAACGGCAGGAGTCTGGTGACGGATTTCGAAAAGATCGTGGAGCTGGATGTGGAATATATTGATAACTGGTCACTGATGGAGGATATCCGGATTTTGTGCAAGACGGTGACAGTGTTGTTAAAGCATGCGGATGCGTATTAGAAAGAGAGGCAGAAGAGGTGGAATGAAGATGCATGGAACCCGGGTGAACTGGGTAGGAATGACCGGTGCCGTGGTATTGTTTGGATATGGATGGTGGAGAGAACCGTTGGCGGCGGTGCTGGGAGGGATGATCCTGCTTGCGGATCTGCTGGCCATGGAGGTGAGTGTAAGGAAAAGGGATGGGAAAAATGCTAAGAATACAATGTTTTGAAAAAAATGTAAAAAAAAAGAAAAATATTTCTGTTTTTCTGAACCTTTTTTCTGAGACGGAGAGTCTTAATAGATAAGACAGAATAAAAGGGGCGTTTTAACAGGCATCTCTGGAAGAAAGGAGCAAAAGGGGACATGGAAGAACGAAGACGGATCGACCGTGTTGGCTATCAGGCTAAGAGCGTTATCGTAGTATGTGATTCGGGAGAGAGCATTTTTGTCGAAACATGCAATGTCAGCCCACTGGGCATAGCTTTTACGATGCCGGCCGGATCTCCTGATCTTAAGGGGAAAGACATCATAATCGTAGCGGATACGATGATCATGTATGCGGATGTCACCAGGCAGGAAGCACTGGAAGACGGAAGCTTCAAAGTAGCTATTTCGGCGAAAAAATTCACGCCGGAAGTGTTGCAGTATTTATTCGAACATATTGTTGAAAAATAGAATGGAGAGGAAAAATCATATGAGAAAAAACAGTAAGAACGAAAAAGTGATTCGTGCTATGGCGATCGGCATTTCCGCAATGCTGATGGCATCTTCACCGTTGACTGCACTGGCAGCAGAAGGAGAGGGGAATTCTTCCGAAGGAAACGAGGATAAGAACATTACAGTGACACCGGAAGCCGGTGTATGCGATCAGGCGGAAGCAGCCGCAAAAGATGCCGACAAGGCTGTAGAGGGCGCCGAAAAGAGTGCCGCTGATGTGAAGGCGGAAGTGGTTGACAAGGTGGCAGCCGGAGATGTGAAGGATGCCGAGGGAAAGGATCTGTCTCAGGACATTCTGGATGCCAATGCCAAAGTAGAGGATAAGACTGTTGAAGACGGTTCATCCCTGAAGGATGCAGAGTCTGCCGTAGAGAATGCAGATACTGCGCTGGGGGTTGCGGAAGCCAATGACAAGCTGTCCGACGCAGAACTGAATAAGGCAGCTGATGCTGCGGCAAATGCAGGACAGACTGCGGCAGAAGCAAAGGATGCCATGCAGGCTTCCCAGGATAAGGTAAATGGACAGATCGAGAATATCAAGGATGCTGCTTCTATCACCGATGCCAATGCTGCCTATGAAGAAGTAAAGACTACCGTGGATCAGGCACAGGCAGATTTTGATGCAAAGCTCGGGGAGTACAATACCGCCAAGGCAGCTTATGAAGAGGCAGCACAGAAGGTGGCAGATTATGAAAAGGCTTATGAGGCTGCTATAAACAGTGCGGATGCTAACGCTGTGGCAGCAGCAGAGGAACTTGCGGCAGCACAGAAAAATGCAGAAGCACTGGCAAAGGCTCTGGAAGCTGCCAAGAGCGCAGTGGATACCTCCGCAGCAGGTGCCATGGATATTGCAGATAAGGAAGCTCTGACACAGGGAGATCAGGGACTTAACTGGAAAAATGAGGATAAGCTTTTCATTTCCATTATGCAGAACTACTATCTGCCCGAGGTACAGAAGATCACTGCCGATGATATTAAGGTTGTCCGCAGACAGGGTGAAGACAATAATACCAAGAATTATTTTGAAGTAACCTATACCGATGAGAATGGTAATAAGCAGACAAAGTTTTACAACTATGTGATGGATGACAAACAGACTTCCAAGGACAATATCGTGATCTTTGAGAAGCGAATTGAGGAAGTAAACTGGAAGACGGCGCAGGAGACCAATCCGGATCAGTATGTGAAGGAAAATGGGGATACTATCACTGTTTCCGAAGTGGAAAAAGGTCTGAAAGACGGAACCATTATTGCAGTAGATGGAAAGAAAGTGATCAAGAACGACGGAACCGAGAGTATCATTATTTCTGACAATAACCAGAAGACCGAAAACGGCGAGGTTGATACTGATGTAAATGAGGCTACCGAGAAGGAATCCTGGAAACTGGATGAGAACGGCAACCTGATCAAGACCGTGACCGCTGATGTGACCACCATCACCTATACCGATGCAAAATTCACTTCTACCGAACAGTATCAGACAGAGGCAGAGAGAGATGCTGCAGCTGCTGCAAAGGAAAAGGATTTGAAGGACGCTGCCGGCAAGGATGTAACCGTTACAGGAACAGAAAAAACGGATTATACTTATACCGGTAACGGAACCTACATTCCTACCTTTACGAAGACTGTGAATGTGAAGGATGAAGAGGTTGAATGGAAGCATACAGATAAAAAGACGGATTATGGTGTAAGAACAGAGGAAGAAGCAGTAGCAAAGGTTACGAAAGAGCAGGAGAAGGCGTTAAGCAATAAGATTAACGATGATGACGACTTATACCTGATCGGTGTAAGCAGTGATCTTAAGGTAACCGGCTATACAGAAGATCACTGGTATGATGATTCCGACTTCCTCGTATCCGGCACTGTATCCGCAACCTACGCAAAGGTTACCAAGAAAACTGTCGATCAGAGTACCTTCGGTTCTCTTTGGAATGATATCAAAGCCCTGTTTGGTAAGGGAGAAGCTACGAACAAGAAGCTGGAAGATGCAGCCAGAAAGGCAGTCGAGGCAGACGGTGGTATTTTTGTAAGTGCCAACTGGGATGACTGGAAGTTCGGCAAGGCAACCATCCGCTATGTGGCAGGTGTCAGCGTTAAGACCGATGAGAAGACCTCTGCTGAGGAGGCACAGAATGCGGTACAGGATGCAGCACTGGCACAGGCAAAAGCAAGTGGCGCAACCGGTGTGTACAATGTGAAGACTACAGATACCGATACCATTGCTCATACCAGCTATTCCTATGAGATTGATTATTTGGAGAAAACCGGAGAGACCACAACCAATACTGCTGTCAGAACTGAGACTTATGAAAATGCAGAAGTGCTGACCGGCCAGATTATCCAGAACCTGAATTACATTCAGGGCAACATCAAACTGACCCAGAAGGATGAAGCATATCGTAAATTTGTAGATGATGCCAAGGCTCTGACCGAAAAGTATCAGAAGCTGTTACAGAATGCACAGGACGCACAGAAAGATGTGGTAGCAGCACAGGGCAAGGTAGAGGAACTGAAGGCAGAGATCGAAGCTCTGAAGAGTAACAGAACCAGTAACCTTGGAGCTCTGAAGGAACTGGAAGGAAAGCTGGCCGTGGCTGAACAGAACAAAAAGGATGCAGAAGATACTCTGAAGGAGATTCTGGGCAGCCTGGATGAGGCAGGCGGAGAGCTGGATAAGGTGATCGAGCGTCTGACTCCTGCACCTACACCCGGAACACCTGCAGGTGGAGAAGGTGAGATCGGAGGTGCCGGTGATACAGAGGAAGGCGGCGCCGGAGAGGCAGCAATAGTTGTTACACCTGTTGCACTGGCAGCAGCACCCGCAGCACAGGCAACCGTAGTTGCACAGAACCAGGCAGCAGCACCCGTTGTACAGATCGCTGACGAAGCAGCGCCTCTTGCAGAAGCAGCTCCTGCAAATACACAGGAAACCGTTCAGGCAGGTTCCGATAAGGAAGAGACCAAGGAAGCCGTAAATATCGAAGAAGAGGCTGTTCCCCTGGCAGATGTAGCTGTGGAAAGCGAACATGCAAAGATGTCCTGGTGGTGGTGGCTGATCATTCTGATCCTCGGTGCAACCGGATATGAAATGTACAAGAAGCACAATGAGAAGAAGCTGAAGGCTCAGGCAGAAAATGCAGGAGATATCGAAGAATAAAAGATAACAAAAACGACATCCATCGGGATTTTCCCGGTGGATGTCGTTTTTTAGACCTTGGAAAGCGGATTACTCGAAGAGCTCTTCAACTTTTTCCAGATCACCGTCTCCGGTCAGAAGAAGAGTCACTGTGGCCTGGGCACTGCTGATATCGGTTGTCCCCTCAACGCATAATTCACCGTCAGTATTGTAGAGAGCCCATTGGAACTCATTGACAGAGGAGGGCCAGTCTGCTTCCATAGAGATCGATTCCTGATCCGACAGGGAATCCAGATTTACCTGTTCCCCGGTCACGGGATCAATGACCGCTACCATACCGACTTCGATGCCACACATATTGACTACCGACAGGGTGAGTGCCCTGGTATCCTCCGAAGTGGATTCTATGGCAGACGACTCGGAATCCGGGGAAACATCGGCAGGCAGGGCGGCAACAGTCTCAGACGGGGAGGTGGAAGCAGTCGTGGCGGAGGATGTATCCTCTCCGTCAGAATTCTGACTGCATCCTCCGAATAACAGACAACAGGACAATATACTTACAGCAAAAATATGTCGTATGAAACTTTTTTTCATAATAATCTCCATTCTGCAGACGATTCCTTCCGTCGGAGAAATCGCGAATCAAATTTCAAATTTGATTCTGCGATAAGGGCTGCTTTGTGACGCCTGCAGCACAAATAGCCGTGTGAAAATCTATATCACCATTATATCGGATTTCCCATAAAAAGTAAATTTATGCGATAAAAATTTCCGGAAGCAGACCGGTAGGAATTCCTGAAAAAAATATCGAAAAATGTGAGCCGTTTTTCATGGATAAGTAGTCTTTATAGATAGAGACTAAGAAATAACGGAGGCGGTCGAGATGAGCGGCATGTTATATTCCATACCTGTGATTTTGACAGGTTATCGAATCGTACAAATTGAAGATGAAGCGACACCGCTTGCACAGGCAGCAAAGAGTGGATATTACGGTGACACAGTAGCCGGAATGCTGGGCATTGGTGTTTTATTACTCTTGGTGATTTATTTTATATTATGCAGAAAATACCAGAAAAGAATCATAGAATTGCAGGAAAATGCACATCCCGGCTGGAACTGGTGGAAACTTAGAAAGCAGGTAACCGAACTGGAGGATAAAAAGGCAGAAGGAATTGTCGAGGATATCCGGCGGGCAGCGCAAAGCTATATGACTGTTTAAATTTAATCAGAAAGATCCGGGGATCATCCCCGGATCTTTTACACCAGATTTATAAAAGTGAAGTATTTCGTTGCTGATGTCTGCCGGGAATGTTATAATCATGTATGTGGCCGGTTCAGAGACCCGCGCCACAAGCATAGGAAAGAAAAGGAAGGCAATCTATGAAAGTCTTGGTAACAGGCGTAAAAGGCCAGTTGGGATATGATGTGGTAAATGAGTTGACAAAGCGCGGAATTGAGGCTGTCGGCGTGGATATTCAGGAGATGGATATCACAGATGCGGCCAGCGTGGAAAAGGTGATTGGAGAGGCGGCACCGGACGCTGTGGTACACTGTGCAGCCTATACCGCAGTGGATGCAGCGGAGGATAACGTGGAAATCTGCCGTAAGGTCAATGCGGACGGCACACAGAACATTGCGAATGTCTGCAAGAAGCTGGACTGCAAGATGGTCTATATCAGTACCGATTATGTGTTTGACGGCGAGGGCACCAGACCCTGGGAGCCAGAGGACGAGCGTCATCCGCTGAATGTATACGGACAGACCAAATACGAAGGAGAACTGGCAGTACAGAATACACTGGAGAAATATTTTATCGTAAGAATCTCCTGGGTATTCGGAGTCAACGGCAAGAACTTCATCAAGACCATGCTGAATCTGGGCAAGACCCATGATCATCTCACAGTGGTGAATGACCAGTTCGGATCTCCTACCTATACTTATGATCTGGCAAGACTTCTGGTGGATATGGTCCTGACGGATAAATACGGTATCTATCATGCTACCAACGAAGGTATCTGTAACTGGTATGAATTTGCCTGCGAGATATTCCGCCAGGCTGGCATGAAAGTGGATGTGGCTCCTGTACCGGCTTCCGAGTATCCGACGAAAGCCAAGCGACCGGAGAACAGCCGCATGAGCAAAGCCAAGCTGACAGAGAACGGATTCGTAAGGCTTCCTTCCTGGCAGGATGCGTTAGAGAGATATCTGAAAGAAATCCTGTAAACAGATTTTGTGTAAGCAGGAAAATAACGGGAAATACTTCAGGGAGCGGTATCGGAAACGGTACGGCTCCCATTTTGGCGAATGTACATCATCGAGCTTTTAAGCGAGATGGTGTACAAAGTATACAAATCGAGTAGGAGCCAGCCTACTCGACTTATAATATATGAAAAAGTCATGAAAAACCCTGTAAATTTCACGAAAAACCTGTTGACAACGGAAGTCGGAACAAGTATACTGTTAAAGCGTGCCAGAAAAGGTGCGTCTATTATACTATTAAGAAAGAGGTGAAACAGAATGCCAACATTTAACCAGTTAGTAAGAAAAGGACGTCAGACTTCTGTTAAGAAGTCTACTGCACCTGCTCTCCAGAAGGGTTACAACTCTCTTCACAAGAAAGCAACAGACGTTTCTGCTCCCCAGAAGCGTGGTGTATGTACCGCTGTTAAGACAGCAACTCCTAAAAAGCCTAACTCTGCTCTTAGAAAGATCGCCAGAGTACGTCTTTCCAACGGAATTGAAGTTACCAGCTACATTCCCGGTGAAGGTCACAATCTGCAGGAGCACAGCGTTGTTTTGATCCGTGGTGGTCGTGTTAAGGACCTGCC
Source organism: Clostridium sp. AF34-10BH (assembly GCF_003478095.1). Classification (NCBI taxonomy): domain Bacteria; kingdom Bacillati; phylum Bacillota; class Clostridia; order Eubacteriales; family Clostridiaceae; genus Clostridium; species Clostridium sp. AF34-10BH. Next base: position 18,156 of record NZ_QUEC01000012.1, on the reverse strand, counting down.
CGGTACCAGATACCACATCATCCGTGGTACCCTTGATACTGCCGGTGTCGCTAACAGAAAACAGGCTCGTTCCAAGTACGGCGCTAAGAGACCTAAGGATGCTAAGAAATAAGTAGTATCCGGGGCGTTTTGAACGTCGGATGATAAGTCCGATGAAAATCCGCAAGGATTTTTGGAGATGTCAGAGAGACATCTTTGTACCACAAAAACGAAACTAAGAAAAGTGTTGGAATTCTGTGATACAGATATAACAGCGCGAACACTTGGGGAAACACATGTGAGTACCGATGATTTAACGCAACTAGTGAGAAGGCAAGACCGACATGAAAAGAGAGCGTAAGCTTGCTTACGAGCGAACTTTTTATGGAGGGATTGGTCGGCGAACAGCCGACATCGAGGTTTTCGCAGAAAACCGAGATAACGTATCTCACGAGAACAATTTGTTAAGGAGGGAAGAACCGTGCCACGTAAAGGACATATTCAGAAAAGAGATGTATTAGCAGATCCTTTATACAACAACAAAGTGGTTACCAAGCTTGTCAACAACATCATGCTGGATGGCAAGAAGGGTGTAGCCCAGAAGATCGTATACGGAGCATTTGCTAAGGTTGAAGAGAAGAGCGGCAAGCCTGCTCTGGAAGTATTCGAAGAGGCTATGAACAACATCATGCCTGTTCTGGAAGTAAAAGCAAGACGTATCGGTGGTGCTACCTATCAGGTACCTATCGAAGTCAGACCTGAGAGACGTCAGGCTCTGGGCCTTCGTTGGTTGACCATGTTCTCTCGTAAGAGAAGTGAGAAGACCATGGAAGACAGACTTGCTAACGAAATTCTTGACGCAGCCAACAATACCGGATCTGCAGTTAAGAGAAAAGAAGACATGCACAAGATGGCAGAGGCAAACAAGGCTTTTGCTCATTACAGATTCTAGTAGGAGGGAAAAAACTTGGCTGGAAGAGAATATCCGTTAGAGAGAACTAGAAATATCGGAATTATGGCTCATATCGATGCCGGTAAGACCACTACTACCGAGCGTATCCTGTATTACACAGGTGTTAACTATAAGATCGGTGATACTCACGAAGGTACTGCTACCATGGACTGGATGGCTCAGGAGCAGGAGAGAGGTATCACCATTACATCTGCAGCTACTACCTGTCACTGGACTCTTGAAAAAGAGACCAAACCCATGCCCGGTGCTTTGGAGCATCGTATCAACATCATTGATACCCCGGGTCACGTAGACTTCACCGTTGAGGTTGAGCGTTCCCTTCGTGTACTGGATGGCGCTGTCGGCGTCTTCTGTGCAAAGGGTGGTGTAGAGCCTCAGTCTGAGAACGTATGGCGTCAGGCTGACACCTACAATGTACCTCGTATGGCATTCATCAACAAGATGGATATCCTGGGTGCTAACTTCTACGCAGCAGTAGATCAGATCCGTACCAGACTTGGTAAGAATGCTATCTGCCTTCAGTTGCCTATCGGTAAGGAAGATGAATTCAAGGGAATCATCGATCTGTTCGAGATGAAGGCTTACATCTACAACGATGATAAGGGTGATGACATCACTGTTACCGATGATCTTGGAGATATGGCTGATGAGGCTGCTTTATATCATGACGAGCTCATTGAAAAGGTTTGTGAGCTGGATGATGATCTGACAATGATGTATCTGGAAGGTGAAATTCCTTCCGTTGAAGAGATGAAGGCTGCTTTGAGAAAAGCTACCTGTGAGTGCAGAGCCGTTCCCGTATGCTGCGGTACTGCTTACAGAAATAAGGGTGTTCAGAAGCTTCTGGATGCTATTATCGAGTATATGCCTTCTCCTCTGGATGTACCGGCTATTAAGGGTGTTGACCTTGACGGTAATGAAGTAGAGAGAAAGTCTTCCGATGAAGAGCCTTTCGCTGCACTTGCATTCAAGATCATGACTGACCCGTTCGTAGGTAAGCTTGCTTACTTCCGTGTATATTCCGGTACTTTGAATTCCGGTTCTTATGTACTCAATGCTACTAAGGACAAGAAGGAACGTGTAGGACGTATCCTGCAGATGCATGCGAACAAGCGTGCAGAGCTGGAAAAGGTTTACTCCGGTGACATCGCAGCAGCAGTTGGTTTCAAGTTCACCACTACCGGTGATACCATCTGTGATGAGCAGCATCCTGTAATCCTGGAGTCCATGGAGTTCCCTGAGCCCGTTATCGAGCTGGCTATCGAGCCTAAGACCAAAGCCGGTCAGGGCAAGATGGGTGAAGCTCTTGCAAAACTGGCAGAAGAAGATCCTACTTTCCGTGCTCATACCAATCAGGAAACCGGTCAGACCATCATCGCCGGTATGGGTGAGTTGCATCTGGAGATCATCGTTGACCGTCTGCTTCGTGAGTTCCATGTAGAAGCTAACGTAGGTGCTCCTCAGGTTGCTTATAAGGAAGCGTTTACCAAGGCTGTCGAAGTGGATTCCAAGTATGCTAAGCAGTCCGGTGGTCGTGGACAGTATGGACATTGTAAAGTTAAGTTTGAGCCCCTGGAGGCTAACTGTGAGAAGTTTGAATTTGATCCTAAGGCAAACATTCTGATCAACGATCCTCCTACCCTGTTATTCGAATCTACTGTAGTTGGTGGTTCCATTCCTAAGGAATACATCCCCGCAGTAGGTGAAGGTATCCAGGAAGCAGCTCAGGCTGGTATCTTGGGTGGATTCCCTGTACTGGGTGTTCATGCGAACGTATATGATGGATCCTATCATGAGGTCGATTCCTCCGAGATGGCATTCCACATTGCAGGTTCCATGGCATTCAAGGAAGCAATGCAGAAGGCAGCTCCTGTACTGCTTGAGCCGATCATGAAGGTTGAGGTTACCATGCCCGAGGAATACATGGGCGATGTAATCGGTGACCTGAACTCCCGTCGTGGTCGTGTAGAAGGTATGGAAGACATCGGCGGTGGTAAGATGGTTAAGGCTTTCGTTCCCCTTGCTGAGATGTTCGGTTACTCCACAGACCTGCGTTCCAAGACCCAGGGTCGTGGTAACTACTCCATGTTCTTCGAAAAGTATGAGCCCGTTCCTAAGAACGTTCAGGAAAAGGTTCTTGCTGCAAAGGCGAAATAAGCATTAAAACAATAAAAATAACTTGAAAAACCTCTGATTATTTAATATAATCAGAGGTAGCCGAGTTAAAAAGCGCCGAGTGCGCGTTCGCCACTTCGGCGAGTAGAAAAATATAAACAGTTTAATTATTTTAAGGAGGACTTAAATAATGGCTAAAGCTAAATTTGACAGAACAAAGCCCCATTGTAACATTGGTACCATCGGTCACGTTGACCATGGTAAAACCACTCTGACCGCTGCAATCTCCAAGGTTCTTTCCGAGAGAGTACCCGGTAACGAGAAGGTTGACTTCGATAACATCGATAAGGCTCCCGAAGAGAGAGAGCGTGGTATCACCATTTCTACCGCTCACATCGAGTACCAGACCGAGAAGAGACACTATGCACACGTTGACTGCCCGGGCCATGCTGACTACGTTAAGAACATGATCACCGGTGCTGCACAGATGGATGGTGCTATCCTCGTTGTAGCTGCTACTGATGGTGTTATGGCTCAGACCAAGGAGCACATCCTTCTGTCCCGTCAGGTAGGCGTTCCTTACATCATCGTATTCCTGAACAAGTGTGATATGGTTGACGATCCCGAGCTGATCGAGCTGGTTGAGATGGAAGTAACCGAGCAGCTGGAAGAGTACGACTTCAATGACTGCCCTATCATCAAGGGTTCCGCTCTGAAGGCTCTGGAAGATCCCAGCAGCGAGTGGGGCGACAAGATCATGGAACTGATGGATACTGTAGATTCTTATATCCCTGATCCTCAGCGTGATACTGATAAGCCTTTCCTGATGCCCGTCGAGGACGTATTCACCATTACCGGTCGTGGTACCGTTGCTACCGGTCGTGTAGAGCGTGGTGTTCTGCATCTGAATGATGAAGTTGAAATTGTTGGTATCAAGGAAGAGACCAAGAAGACTGTTGTAACCGGTATCGAAATGTTCCGTAAGATGCTGGATGAGGCACAGGCTGGTGATAACATCGGTGCTCTGCTTCGTGGTATCCAGAGAACTGAAATCGAAAGAGGACAGGTTCTGGCTAAGCCCGGTACTGTTACCTGCCACAGAAAGTTTACCGCTCAGGTTTACGTTCTGACCAAGGATGAAGGTGGACGTCATACTCCTTTCTTCAACAACTATCGTCCTCAGTTCTACTTCAGAACCACCGACGTTACCGGCGTTTGCGAATTGCCCGCTGGTGTTGAGATGTGCATGCCTGGTGATAACGTAGAGATGACCATCGAACTGATCCATCCTATCGCTATGGAGCAGGGTCTTACCTTCGCTATCCGTGAGGGTGGTAGAACCGTTGGTTCTGGTAGAGTTGCTACCATCATTGAGTAATTGTGCGTTAGCAATGAGAAGCATTAAATAAGTGTAAAAAAGTCCAGAGCAAGCTTGCTTGCTTCTGGGCTTTTTTATGCTTATGAGAATGCGGCGAATGCCGCATTCATCGAGGAAACACGCATATAGAATGTTACATATAAAGTGGTTGTATCTTCAAGTAAAAATTGGTTGACAAAAATGACTACTGATAGTAGACTATACACAAACGACTACACACAGTAGACAAAAGGGGGATCATATGAGTGAAATAAGATTAGGAGCAGTAGAGTCCAAGTTTGCAGATATCATATGGAATAATGAACCATTGCGACCAGTAGAATTGGAGAAACTCGCGGAAGCTGAATTGAATTGGAAGCGGACGACTACTTTAACCATTTTAAAAAGGTTATGTGAAAGAGGAATTTTTCAAAACAAGGACCGAATTATTACTTCCTTAATCAGTAGAGAAGAGTTTTATGCTCTCCAAAGTGAAAAGTTTGTGAATGATACTTTTGAAGGTTCGTTACCGGCTTTTTTGACTGCATTCGGTTCCAGAAAAAAGTTATCGGATAAGGAAGTGGAAGAATTGAAAAAGGTGATAGATAGTATGAGGAGGTGAGTGGATGGATTGGTATGAATTATTACCGAAGATTTTGAATATGAGTCTTACAGCAAGCGTTATCATTGTTACGGTGATTATACTCAGAGTGTTGTTGAAACGGGCGCCCAAGGTATATTCCTATATGTTATGGTCGGTAGTATTGTTTCGTTTGCTTTGTCCTATCACCATAAATACACCATTGTCGTTATTGAGGTTATTTGATACCCCAATTGTGGAAACAACTGATAGTGTGAGTCAGATTACATATATTCCGACTAATATTGTTCATACAGGGAAGCCTGAAGTGACATTACCCGTTCCAGTATTGGATAATATGATAAATAATGTGTTGCCGCAAGGAGAGGAACAACTTGTGGCAGACCCTTTGGAGGCACCTGTCAGCATTGCAACCTATATATGGCTGGCTGGAATCGTGGCTATGATAGGCGTTAGCATGATTTCTTATGTTAAGTTACGAAAGAGTCTGGTTGGAGCTGTACGGGTAAAGGATAATATTTATGTTGCGGATTACATTACCACTCCTTTTGTTCTTGGCATATTCAGACCGCATATTTATTTGTTATCTTCATTAAGCGAACAGGAACAGGAGTATATTCTAAAACATGAGCAATATCATATTCGCAGAGGGGACCATATTTTTAAGTTACTTGCCTATGTAGCCCTTTGCATCCATTGGTTTAATCCACTTGTTTGGCTGGCCTTTCTATTATTTAGCAAGGACATGGAAATGAGTTGTGATGAGGCGGTTGTCAAAAAACTTGGGGAAGATGTACGAGCAGATTATTCTGCTTCTTTACTGAATTTAGCAACAAATAATGCTATTATGTTTGGAATGCCACTTGCATTTGGTGAGGTGGATACCAAAGGACGCATCAAAAACTTGGCAGCGTGGAAGAAACCTACTTTTTGGGTTACCATAGGGGCAATTGTGATATGCATTTTAGGAATTGTGATATGTGTATCCAATCCCAAGGAAGAACCTTTGCATGCATCGGAACCTTTTGGTCATAGCTACAGGGTGGAAAAGATTTTCTTCATAGATGCCCGTTATTCCTCCGCAATCACACCGGAAACAGCGCCCAGATATCAGTTTACTTCAGATTATGCTATGTTTGTATCCGGAGATGTATTGGATGATAAGAGTACAACGGAGTGGGTGCAACAGTTGGGGGATTTTGAAGAGGTAGAGATTACAGCTGAAAATTTTGATAACCATTTTAATATGACAGGGTTCACTATTTCAAATGATACCTGGTCCAAATTCAGAAGTGAAATAAATAAGGCATGGCGGATAAATGCGGATAATAGTTTTTACTATTTTCTGCAGAACCAAGATGGCAGTGTATATCTGACTTACGGATATGATATAGATAATAGTACGAATATATTGGAGGAAGGCTCACACATCCGTTTCCTGTTTAGATTGGAACGTACAGATATTTTAAGTTGCAATGCCGTTAGTGCAGATTACAATGCTTATATTGAGCCTGCCTATTATTCAAGTAGCTATGAAGGGGAGTATGATGATTTATATTCCAATCCTATAAATAATTCCGGTAAGCTGATATTTACAGTGGATGGTGGTACAGATACGGATATTTTGGTTGTTAATGAGGAGTATCATAAATACACATCGGAAGAAGTAATTGTAGAAAGAGAAACTTATGAGCTGGAATGTAATCCACAGGGAAAGTTTGAGTTGGAGGTTTCTGTTCGAGGCGATGAACGTGATGAAGCAATCTATTCCATTTATGTTCGTGGAAAATCCGGATTCTATGTAATGAAGATAGATTTTCAGACAAGTGAGGGCGCAGTGGAAATTGATAGGTCGGAAACGCCGGAAGTTGAAAATATAGTGGACAAGACGGATTCCTTAGATACAGCCATATTAAACGCTATTGTTGAACATACTGCATTCGATTATCCGGTTGGTGCCTATCATTGTGCCAGCTTTGTAGAGTTGCATAGGGAGGAATTATGCGGAGTGTCTATTGCTGGTGGGAATGTGTCGAAAGAGTTGATAACGGTATACGGAATGGCATTGGAACAGTCATTTTCTTATTCGGAAGGTAAGTTAAATCAAGTCGGTGGAAGCCATATGCCGGTGGCCATTACTTTTGAAGTGGCAGATAACACATATACGGTGACTGATTTTTGGGTTCCCGGAGATGGAAGTTATTATGTATCGGATATTAGGGACAAATTTCCGGATGAAATTGAAGAAGATGCTCTGGATACGCAGAAATATGTGGTGGCTCAAATACAAGAGTGTTATAGTAGAGCGGTTCAGTATTATCAGATAGATACAGAAGCCGTTATAGACGAATTATTTGATACAATTGAATCATCTCCGGCAACCTCATCGAATCCGGCAGATTATATTGATGCACATTCTCTGGAATATAGAGAGCTTACGTATTATGGACAATACAGTTTAAACTATATCTTTAATAAATTTATGGAAGGAGAGCAGAACGGATTGCGTGGTCAATTGATGAGGATACTTTTAGATGATTTGGCACCGGAAGCAAAGCTTCGATTATATGCAGAAACCGGACAAAAGTACTTTGATGAATGGGCAAAGGGTGCAGTGCAGGTATTGGAACAACATGATATGGATTGGATAAAAGAAAATCAACCCGCAATGTGGATTTATTTGCAGATGGTTGAGTAAAAGATGAAGAGAACAGCTTCGTTACAGTGTGGCGAGGCTGTTTTTGTTAGTTGTAGTTGTGTTTTGTAGATGATATAATTAAAAAGTATGAAATATAGAAGAAAACTACGATATAAAATGGAAAGTTTGTGATATAAATGGTTGGAATATATTTTAGTGGCACCGGCAATTCCAGATATTCAGCAGAATTGTTTTGCAAGGAATATGATGAAGCGACTAAAGAATTTTCATTAGAAGACGATAATATTACCCGGGTTGTGAAAAACGAAGAAATGCTTGTATTTGCCTGTCCGGTGCAATATAGTACTGTGCCGAAAATACTGCGTGATTTTATAATTGAAAATAAAGAACTGTGGGAGAGTAATAAGGTTTTTGTTATTGCCACGATGGGATTGTTTAGTGGTGATGGTGCAGGCATTCTTGGGCGACTTTTGCAGAAATACGGAGCAGAAATACTAGGTGGTTTGCATCTAAAAATGCCGGATAGCATAGGTGATGAAAAAGTGTTGAAGCGTCCGTTGGAAAAGAATAAGGAGCTTGTGAAGAAAGCGGAGCAGAAGATTAACAAGTCGGTTCAGCTTTTGAAATCAGGGAAACCAACCCAGGAGGGAATTGGTGTATTATATCGCATGGCGGGTATCTTTGGACAAAGACTGTATTTTGGACATAAGACAAAGAATTATTCTGATAAATTGCGTGTAGATGAAGATAAGTGCATAGGTTGTGGCAAGTGTGAAAAGTTATGTCCTATGAATAATATCAAGATTGTCGATAAGAAAGTGGTACAGAATAACCGGTGTACTATGTGTTATAGGTGCATTAATAATTGCCCGAAGCAAGCTATGACGCTGCTTGGAAAAAGGGTTGTGGAGCAGAGCGTGATAGAGAAATATTTATGATGAGGAGAGCGTAAATGGTACTTTTAGTAGTCGATACACAGAAATTAATAACGACACCTGATTTATATAATTTCAATGCGTTCGAATGTGCTGTTAAATCGTTAATTGCTGCAGCCAGAGAGAATAATGTTGAGGTTATTTATGTAAGACACGATGATGGAGCTGGTGCGGAATTGACAAAGGGAACACCGGGTTTTGAGATATATGAAGGTTTTGGTCCACAGCCGAGTGAGAAGATTTTCGATAAAACGGTAAATAGTTCTTTTAAGGGGACGGGGCTGTTGGAGTATTTGGCGGAAAAGAATGTCCACACAGTAGCTGTTGTTGGATTGCAGACCGATTACTGTATTGATGCAACAATTAAGTGTGGTTTTGAGCATAGTTTTAAAATGATTGTACCGGAGAATGCAAATTCTACATTTGATAATGCTTTTATGACAGGGGAGCAGAGTTATAAGTATTATAACGAGTTTATGTGGAAGAGCAGATATGCGGAGTGTATTTCTGTGGATGAAACGATCAAGCGAATGAAGGGGTAAGTTCAGAATGGAAGATGTTATAAGAAAATATTTTCAATGCTGGCTGGATAAAGATATTAATGCTGTAAAGGAGATTTTTAGCGAGGATATTATTTACAGTGAGTGTTATGGTCCAGTGTATAAAGGCATCGGACAGATAATCAGATGGTTTGGGGATTGGAACCGAAAAGGTACTGTTTTGCAGTGGGATATAAAGCGTGTGATTGTTTCCGTGAATACAGCCGTTGTGGAATGGTATTTTAAGTGTGACTACGAGGGAAATGTGGATGGTTTTGATGGAGTCACCATTGCTGGGTTTGATGCGGATATGAAGATTTACGATTTAAGGGAGTTTCAGTCGAAGGCAGAGCATTATTATCCGTATGGGGGATAGAGAATTAAAACGTAATAGGAGAAACATGGGAGGATTACATAGAAAAAGGTAAGTAGCTCTCATTAATGTACAAGCAAAGTGGGTGAGAATAATGGATAATAGTATATTAAATTGGACATTGAAAATTGTTATATATATGTCGGCAGTATTATCTGTTTGGAAGTCTAAAAATAAAATTGTGCACATAATTCTAGAATGTATGTATTGTGTAGTAATATCAGTGTTACCTGTATTATTCTTATCTTTTCTTATTGTGGTAATTAATGGGAGTGAAAGTGTTGATATTGGTATTGTGATGAGATTAGTGTCATTCTTTGTTGTTGGACCTTTGGTTTATTTTGTTATATCAAACAGAAAAGAAGAGAAGAAAATAGAAGATTATTTCTTGTTAGGGGCATTATACATCGATGAATATAAAAATAACAAACCGCAAGTAAAAAGGTACAAGTTTATATTGCTAGCTGAAGTAATACATTTTCTGTTGCTGTTTATTGGAGTGTTATGGGGAATGACATCGCTGATGGAAGCGTTAGAGATATTATCGGCTGATACTTTAATGATGGCCCTCGTAATAGGCTTATTTGTTGCGTATGCATTGTTTGTATATGGAAAATGTGAAAAGAAGATAAGACAAAGAAGAAAAGCAATTTTGAGTGTATTCATATCATTTGTCTGGTTGGTTGTTGTTTGCATAAGAATAAATCATTATTGGAAAGATATGACACAGATTGGATTAGAGGATATGCTTATTTTATTCTTTAGTGCTGTATTTACAATTCCTACAATATATGAATGGATGAAGAATATACCTGCAAAATTGGTGGAACCACATTCAGAAAGAGTTTATGAGCGTAGGGATGAAATCCTCAGGGAATATAGCAGAGCGAAAGATGGATGTAAGAAATTCAGGATACAATTTTTAGACGGATTAAAAAAAAGTATAAAACTTATAATCTTCAAGTGGAAAAATGGTGAGAAAAAGAGGATAATTAAATTTTTTTTCTACATATTTGTGACAGTAGTAATTATGTTTGTAACGATATGGCTAGGAAATAATTTAACGATTCTAGTGGATGAATTAATTGAGTGTGTCAAAGTATGGTATGCTAATTTAAATTATGGGATACAGGAGATTATTAATAAAATATTTGTTTTATTGTTTCTGCTGGGTATAATGCTATGGGCTATATTTATGGCACCTAGTAATTATGGTACTAAAGGAAACAGGGTAGAAAAAATAAAATATGTTGTCGAGTTAATTATATTTGAAATTATGTTTGGATTTATGGCAGGGATGATTCTATTTTTCTGATAGGCAGTAATAATTTTAATATTATGGAATGTGAATGCTGGAAACTTTCTGGCAGAAACATTCGTCTGGCAGAAACATTAAAAGAATATCTGTGAATTCATAAAGAAGTATGGTAAAATATCATTTAATAATCAGGTACAGGAAGGAGGCGAAGCTGATGGAAACGAATAAAATGAGTAATTTAAATAGAATATTTACCCGCAATATGCTTCGCCACTTTATAGATGGGAAAATTGATAATGTATATTCATTAGTAGTTAGACGATATACAAGTAATGCTGACCAAAAGAATAACCGAGAATTAATAAGTGAAATTTATTGTGAATTGAAGAATAATTACCGTAATGAGTATTTTTATAAAAATACTTTACTTAATAAGTTGCTTCTAGGTGTGCATAGTGTTAATACGACAACTGCGTTGACAGAAGTTGCGATAGCAAAATCTAAAGCAGATTTTGTTTTGATAAATGGTAAAGCTGTTGTATATGAGATCAAAACAGAACTTGATAACTTGGAGAGACTAAGTTCTCAGATAGATGACTATTATAAGGCATTTGATCATGTGGCTGTAGTAACTTATGAGAAAAATCTGCAACAGTTACAAAGGGTGCTGGATGGTATAGATAAACCTGTTGGTATTTATGTGCTAAGAAAAAATGGGAAGTTGGGTACGGTTCGGAAACCGCAAAGGCACATAAGCGATTTAGACAAGGATATTATTTTCAAGTTGCTAAGAAAAAGTGAATATGAAGATATAATTGCTCAGTGGTATGGATATTTACCGGAAGTTACACAGTTCAAATATTATGCTGCTTGTAAAAAAATGTTTTTACAGATACCAATAGAACAGTCATATTTATGTGTTTTGAGAATATTAAAAAAGAGAATGCAACTAGAGAAAGAAGAGTTTGTTAAGATTCCATACGAATTAAAGTTTTTGGCGTATTTCATGGAATTGACATATGATGATTATCAGAAACTTGAAGTGTTTTTAGAACGTCAATATGGAGGTGCGTAGACATGTATTTCCCTTATTTAAGAGGACGACAATTTGAATTGATTGCATTGCGTGAATTGGTGGAGAAAGGTGTTTTGAGTAATAGAATCACACCAATTATTGAACCTGTAAAATTATCTTCCACACTGGTTAAGACAATAGAAGCATATGGGGAAAATAGTAAACAACTTGCCATCATTACTAATCCTAATGTGGGTAGTTTTAGTAGTGATGTCAAAGAAGAGAAAAATCAGAAGTTAAAGGAAAGTTTGTCTGCATGCTTAAAAGAAAATAGCAACATTCTCTATATGAATTTACTAAGGGCGAATTCAAAACCGGAGAAGTTTATTGAAAGACATGCAGATAATATGGGAACCATTTGTGTTGATAAAGATGCAGTTCCTATTTATGAATCATACTTTTCAGAGACAGATGTTAAATTTAATTTAATCCCTGATGAAAGTGGCTTTAGAAGGAAAGTAAGAAAAAATAGAGTGCTATTAGCGGATAAGTTTAATAAACAGGAAAGAAACAATGATTATATAGAAATTGACGATGAGCCATTTTCAGAAGATCATTTGTATTATTCAGAAGATGGATATGTGGGATTTGCGGATTATTCTGTAGTTGGTGAGGAATATAATGAAACCGGCTTTGCACCATATGCAGTTGCAATACATATTGTTTATTTTGATACAGATGAAAGTTTGCGTGTAAAGCATTTTGTGTCTGACTCGAATGATGACATAAGTGACCCTGCGGGAAAATTTCAAGAAGCCTTGTCGAAATTGGTAGAATGGAATGCAGAAAAGAAACTTGATACGGTGGCAATGAAAGAGTTTGAGGATTTGTATCGCCGAGAAGCATATCCGGGACTGGGAACCGTGAAGAAGCTATCTATTATGCATCACTTAGAGCTGATAGGAAAATATTTGGATAAGGAGTAGCTTATGATAATTTGCGAAAGATGTTTTTGCGATACAGAAGTTATCTCTGTTATTCGAAATAAAGCAGAGATTGGGGATTGCCCACTATGTAAAAGCAAAAATGTACATATATATGATACGGATAAATATGAAGATTTGAGTATGATATTTGATGAATTATTAAGCATATATACACCGATTTCATTGTTGCCCGAGTCATATCCGAAATCAGATACTAGCTTGCTGAAGAGTGAGTTAATTCACAACTGGAATATATTTAATAAAAAAAGCAAAGCAGATGTATATAACATAATTACTGCAATATGTAAGGAAAAGTATGAATACAATGCTGAGTTGTTTGACCAGCCGGTTGGGATTCAAGAATTATATGACCATGAGTATTTATCAAAACATTCCTTGTTGACCACAAATTCATGGGATGATTTTGTGGAAGCGTTAAAAACGAAGAATCGTTTCCATACTCATTATGTAGATTTAGATTTATTGGAACGTTTTTGCTCATATATTCGCAAGCCGTATAAAGCAGGAGAAGTATTCTATAGATGTAGAATTTCAACAGAAGAAGGAATTCCTATTGAAGAAATGGGGGCACCGCCAATTGATAAGACAACAGATGGTAGAGCAAATGCAAGAGGCATTAGGTGTTTATATTTGGGTGATACTGCTGAGACTACAATATATGAAGCTAGAGCTGGTGCATATGATTATGTAACGGTTGGAAAATTTAGATTGAAAGAAGATATTATTGTTGTTGATTTAAAGAAAATCAATCAAATTAGTCCATTTATAGAAGGATTGGATTGTTTGGAATATGCGATTAATAAAGAACATTTAAACAAGATAAATGACGAGATGGGCAAAATCATGAGAAGGAGTGATAGTGCCTTAGATTATGTCCCGACTCAATATATTACTGATTTTGTCAAAAGTATTATTCGTGATGGTAAAGCGGAATATGCTGGTATAGAATATAAAAGCGTAATGCATAGCGGAGGGTATAATTTAGCTTTGTTTGATCCGGATTTGTTTGAGTGTATCGGTACTGAAGTATATGGAATAGATACGATTGATTATAGAAAGCATCCAATTGTGTGAGTATATTTGGTGTAAAATTTATTTATGCCAGTATAGTAATATCATTTTAAAATTTATAAAAAGGAGCGGATAGCATGGCAAAGAACTACAATCCAGGTACAATTAATCTTGATGTTGCTACGAAATCTATTTTATCAAGTGGCGGTGGAATTAGTGAAAAAACGAAAGCAGATGGAACAATGCATGTTTCAGTTTATAGCACAACAGAAAACCGACATCTTTCATATGATAAGGATAAAAACGATAATATAAGTAACGTGTATACAGATAAAGATAATCGTGCTTATATGGATTATAAAGGTGGCAAGTAAGAAAGAGGTAATGAATGAAAAAGTAGCGGATGGCTCGCATGAGCCATCTGTTGTAATTATATGTAGAGAGATAAATTGAGTCGATAAATTTAAAAAGGCTCCAAACTATCCTCTGCATCCACCCATGCCTGCATCTCGCCATCCAGCGCAAGCCGGGCATATTCTAACGGATTATCAATTGCCAGAGCGTTCAGACACCTCTGGGAATTAGGAGTAGTTCGTATCCCGGATTCAGCCTGATTGCAATCAATCCGGAGGATGTAGCCGTTATAGTGGTTAATGTCGATGCTGTTATGCATCGGGTTATATTCTGTGTGTATTAATTTCATTGTTATCAGTCCTTTCATTTGAATTGGAGGTAAAAAATCCATGGGCTTATTTTGGACTTGAAAAACTTTCGAAATAGATATAATAATCACAAAATGTAACATCTTATGAAATACAACATCACTAAAAATATTCCGAACAATACAAATTGTGATATTAACAGTTGTGTAGCTACTATCATTGAGTAATTTTTGATAGATAGTATATAGCTTTTATTCTGGGGAAGTACTTGTACTTCCCCATTTTTTTACACAATAACGCAGAATAGTAACGCAGAATAATAATTCAAAAAATTAATTCAAAGATCATTTTTTCTTTTAACCATTTAATGACACAGTTCTGTGTCGGATATTTCAAGATATTTATTTCAATTATTACTTTAATAACATTATTTTTTTAGAGGTTAGTTTGTGAAAATTATACATGCATAGGAAATATATGAGGAGCAACGTGTAAAATACATGCGAGGGAGGGGAGAATTATGGATTAGGTATGTGCCAGAAGCAAAGAAATACATGCGAAAAA
>NZ_QUEC01000012.1:0-3098 GCF_003478095.1 Clostridium sp. AF34-10BH | reverse complement strand
AATTATGGATTAGGTATGTGCCAGAAGCAAAGAAATACATGCGAAAAAAGAAAAAAGATGAAATAGGTATGTGCCAGAAGTAAGAAAAAACATGCGAAATAAGGAAAAAGGTGAAATAGGTATGTGCCAGAGGCAAAGGAATACATGCGGAAACAGAAAAAAGATGAAATAGGTATGTGCCAGAAGTAAGAAAAAACATGCGAAATAAGGAAAAAGATGAAATAGGTATGTGCCAGAAGCAAAGAAATACATGCGGAAACAGAAAAAAGATGAAATAGGTATGTGCCAGAGGCAAGAGAATACATGCGAGAAAGAGAAAAATACAGATTAAATGAAAAGCAATAAATGAAAAAAATGTACAACGGGAGGAAAAGGCTATAAAGGACTTTCTATATGAACAATTGCTAAAAAGAGAACATTGGCTAAGGGATTTGAAACAAAATTTGGAAACGAGTATACAGAATGCACCTTTAGGCAATCTGAAAATAATTAACTGCAGAGGAGTTGAGCAATATTATTTGGACTCTGCTGAAACTAGAACATCCTATCCAAATGGAAAATATCTGCGAAAATCTGATTTTGAATTGGCAGGTAAGCTTGCACAACGAAATTATGATGAAAAATTGCTGTCAGAGGTAGAAAAGCAATTAAAGAATATACAAAATATTATTAAAAAATGTGAAAAACAAGAAATAGTACAGGTAGAAGAACTATATAGTGTCTATGACAGAATGAGTCCATCCAGGAAAAAAATGGTGGATGCGAGGATAATATCGGATAAGGAATATGTGAATCAGTGGTCAGCAAAAATATATTCAGGTAAAGATTTTGCAGAAGGACAGGCGGAAATCTACACAGAAAAGAAAGAAAGAGTCAGATCAAAGTCAGAAAAGATCATTGCAGATATGTTGTACCATAAAAATATCCCATACAAGTATGAATGTCCTATAAACCTAAAGGGATTGGGAATGATATATCCGGATTTTACATGCCTGCGGTTAGAAGATCGAAAAACGATTTTATGGGAGCATTTGGGAATGATGACAGATCCGATTTACTGTCAGAAAGCTATGAAAAAAATAGACATTTACGCCAAGAATGGGTTTATACAAGGTAGAGACATTATATATACATTTGAATCAGAAAAATACAGTCTAAACACAATGAGTGTGGAAAATCTCATCAATCAAATATTTAGTACATAAAAGATGTCTGAAAAAGGAAGCAAATCAATCCCATATAATCAAACAGTTTCTGATCATATATGCTGATAATCCCACGATATGCGAATAGAGGGTAGGGTGCTATATGCCAGTGGCACATGTTTAGCACGGACCGAAGCGGAGCGGAGACGTGGGAGTGCATAGCACGGAGCAATCCGTAGGCATTAAAGTCGGGGGCTTTTGACCCCGAAATCATAGGTATGTTATAATGGGACATAGTAAGAAGAAAAAAATACAGAAAAATCAGTGAAAAGGTAGAAAAATGGCAGATAGAAGATTTTTGACTTTAAGAAAAGCAATAATGTTTTATATTTGTATAGGGAACATTTTTTTATTGTTCGGCTGTGCGAAGACTGAGATGGTGTCTGAGGACAATACAGTAACAAATGAAAATATTGTTAGTGCCACGGGAACTATTGCAATAGAAACAGAAGCAATAGAAACAGGAACGCAGGATGCAATCCAGCCATCTACCGACCAACCACCGGAAGCCACCCCAGAGTACAAGATCATCATGGTAGGGGATGTACTGCTTCACACTCCGGTGGAGGAAAGCTGTCTGCGGCCGGATGGAAGTTACGACTATGATTCGCTGTTTTCCCACACTAAAGAGGAGATTGCTGCGGCAGATCTTGCTCTGGTGAACCAGGAGGTGATCATAGGCGGTGCGGATCTTGGAATCTCCGGGTATCCCTGCTTCAATGCGGATTACAGTCTCTGCGATTCACTGGTGGGAGCAGGATTCGATGTCATCTGTCATGCCACGAACCATGCTATGGACAAGGGACGTGCGGGCTTGGTAAACTGTGCGGAGTACTGGAGGGACGAATACCCGCAGATCACTGTCCTGGGTATTCATGATACTGCGGATACTTCCACTTCCTGCGGTGCAGACCCTGCGATCATTGAGCTGGGAGATATGCGGATTGCAGTCCTGAATTACACTTACGGAACCAACGGCATTTCTCTGCCGGCGGACATGCCCTATGCGGTGGATCTGTTGAATGAGGAACAGGTGGCGGCAGATATTCAGAGGGCAGAGGAACTGGCGGATTTCACTATCGTATGTCCGCACTGGGGAACGGAGTACAGGCTGACGTCAGATGCTTCGCAGGAGAAATGGACCAAGATATTTGCGGAAAACGGTGCGGATTTGGTACTGGGGACACATCCTCATGTGATCGAACCCATCGAATGGGTGACAGAGGAAGAGAGTGACCATGAAATGCTAGTGTATTATTCGCTGGGAAATTTCGTGAACTGGACTTCCGGCACCGGAGAGGGAGTCGCTAACCGCATGGTGGGCGGCATGGCAGAGGTAACGATTACGAAAAATGATCATGGAGAGGTGGAGATTGCAGACTATGGGGTGAAACCTATGATCAGTCATGTGACTTCCGGTCCCGAAGGTGTGACAACATATTTTCTGGAGGATTATCCGGAAGAACTGGCAGAGGAAAATGAGATCGTTTCGCAGGATCCGGATTTTTCCAGAGAATACTGTGTCAATTTGTGTGATTCCGTATGGGGAGACCTATGGAAGGCAGAATAGACAAACTGTAACATGTTTGTTACAATAAAGAAGTTGTTGACAACGCGACAAAACATGAGGGAAGTTTACAGGAGAAGAACGAAATGATGTTCTGAAATTTTGAAGCGTATGCAGAACGGTCGTTAAATGGATAGCAGTACATTCCGGTTCATGCAGGGCATTTGTCTGGAAACCGGTGAAGAATTTTATTCCAGGGAATGAGTTATCAGGGGAATACTATTAAAATGTGTTATTATAAGATTGTGTAATGGGGTAAGCAAGAGAGAAGGCAAAGTCCAGCTAATAAATGTCAATAGGTAAATGAAAAATATTTTTCTTTAAAA